>NZ_JBHIRD010000025.1:0-17753 GCF_042196905.1 Bartonella sp. AA89HNZF | reverse complement strand
TATAAAGAGTTTCCCAATGCTTTGAAAACCCTTATTGCGAAGAAATTTGCTATTGCGGATTATTGGGAAAATTGGGCGGGCAATGTTGCTGAGATTGCTCAAAACCATATCACCCATCTTCAAAACCTGCTTTCTGATGAAAACAGTGAAGCCTTTCACGCCTTTGATGCCTTCCATAAAGAACTAAAAAATAATTTAAACAGCGAAATAAAGCAAGAAGAAGCCATTGAGATGTTAGCACAACATCTTGTCACGCGTCCCGTGTTTGAAGCTTTGTTTGAGGGCAATGAATTTGTGCAAAACAATGCCATTTCGCAAGCAATGGAAAAAATCTTAACAGAACTTGATAAAACCAATATCGAGGAAGAATCCAAGGAATTACAAGAGTTTTATAACAGTGTAAGGCTTCGTGCTTCTGGGATTACTTCGCCCCAAGCAAGGCAAAATCTTATTATTACGCTTTATGAAAGTTTTTTTGCCAAGGCATTTAAGAAAACCACGGATAGGCTTGGGATTGTTTATACCCCCGTTGAGGTTGTTGATTTTATCATTCATTCTGTTGATGATGTGTTGCGTAATGAATTTGGAAAAAGCTTGGGGTCACGGGGTGTTTCTATTCTTGACCCTTTCACTGGAACAGGAACCTTTATTACGCGGCTGTTACAATCAAAACTCATCAAACCAGAGGATATGGAATATAAATTCCGTCATGATATCCATGCCAATGAGATTGTTTTACTCGCCTATTACATAGCAGCGATTAACATTGAATCAACGTATCATAGTCTTATGAAAGGTGAGTATATTCCTTTCAAGCATATTGGTTTGACCGATACCTTCCGTATGCTTGAAGAGAAAAACCTTCTGCAAAAATTATTTAAAGAAAACAGTGAATATTTAGAGCATCAAAAGAAACTAAATATTGAAGTTATTTTTGGTAACCCTCCTTATTCAGTAGGACAAAAGAATGAAAATGATAATGCAAAGAATACCCCTTATCCAATTTTAGATAAACGGATCAGTGAAACTTATGCTGCTCAATCTAAAGCAAGTAATATACGAGCGCTTTATGACAGCTATATCCGTGCTATTCGCTGGGCTAGTGACCGTATAAAAGACTGTGGTGTTATTGGTTTTGTTACAAATGGAAGTTTTTTAGATGCAAATTCTATGACGAGTTTAAGAAAGTGTTTTGTTAAGGAATTTAGCAGTATTTATGTGCTCAATTTGCGAGGAGATATTCGCAAAAATATGACGAATAAAGAGGCTTCTCAAGAAGGACAAAATATTTTTGGGAGTGGTAGTATGGCTGGTATTGCCGTGACCTTATTTATTAAAAATCCCAATGCTTCTGGAGGGTGTAAAATTTACTATCATGATATTGGTAATAATCTTACAACAAAAGAAAAACTTACTACTCTTGAATACTTTGGTAGTATTAGTGGTGTCACGCGTGAAAGCGGTTGGAAAATAATTACACCAGACAAGCACGGTGATTGGATCAATCAACGTGATGATAGTTTCAAGACATTCCTGGCTCTAGGTGTTAAAAAAGAGCATGATAAAAAGCTATTTGAAACTTATTCTCGTGGTATTATGACGAGTCGTGATGCATGGGTATATAACTCAAGCCGTAGTGTTTTATCAAAAAACATGAGTAATATGATTGCCTTCTATAATAGCGAAGTAGAACGTTTTAATAATACTTATGCACACACCGACCGTAAAATACGTACTAATGCTGTAAATGATTTCGTTAATATTGATTCTACAAAAATCAGTTGGAGCAGTAGTCTTAAACAAGAATTGACAAGAGGGAACTTTTCCGAATTCGAAAGCGGTTGTTTAGTTCAAAGTTTTTATCGCCCTTTTACACGACAGTGGCTCTATTATAATCGTATTTTTAATGAAAGAACTTACCAAATGCCGTGGATATTCCCTATAGGGCAAGCAGTTGAAAATAAGGTAATACAAATTACAGGTATAGGAGTAAATGGTTTTTCTGTCTTGATGAGTAAAACTTTACAGGATGTTCAAGCAATAAGTAATGGTCAATGCTTTCCACGCTATATTTACGAAGATACTACGGTCTCAAAAAGTAAAAGTGAGAAACAATCCCATTTATTTACAGAAGAAAGCAAAACAGCTGGTTTACAGAGGCGTGATGCCATTACTGATGAAGGATTAGCACATTTTAAAGCTGCTTATCCTAATGAAAAAATCACTAAAGATGATCTATTCTATTATGTTTACGGTTTACTTCATTCGGAAGATTATCGTGCTCGTTATGCTGATAACCTCTCTAAAGAATTGCCTCGTATCCCTTGTGTAAAGAGTGCTGGTAATTTTTGGAAGTTCGTAACAGCAGGGCGTGAACTAGGTCATTTGCACGTAAACTATGAAACTGTAGAGCCGTATCCAGTGACCTTTAAAAAAGGCAATCCAAAAGTTACAGAGATCTCTAATCCCGAAAAATTCTATTATGTAACTGAAATGAAATTCGCAAAAGCAGATAAAGAGAAAGATAAATCAACTGTTTTTTACAATAGCAATATCACAATAACAGATATCCCTCTTGAAGCTTATGAGTATATCGTCAATGGTAGACCCGCTCTTGAATGGGTTATGGGGCGTCAGTGTGTTAAGACTGATAAAAAGAGCGGTATTGTTAATGATGCCAATCGCTATGCTGTTGAAACCGTTGGCAACCCCGCCTACCCTCTAGAGTTATTTCAAAAGGTTATTACTGTAAGTCTAGAAACAATGAAAATCGTAAAAAACTTACCAAAATTAGAAATAAGAGAAACTGAATAACTTATAAAGCATGCTCACATAATGGGTATGATAAGCTCATAAGGGGTATAGAGCTTATAACCATAATCTATACCTCTCTCTTGTTAAGTTGATTAGATACAATCTTTAAAAGGATAATTTATCATGCGTTATTCTAAAAAGAAGAAACTTGCACTTTTAGATACTCTTATTTGGATTGCTTTAAGACTTTTAAGAAATCCCATCTTAAAGTGAATTAGATTTTTTTACATTGCCTTTAAAAGATTATACCGTAATCTAAAATGATATCTTTATCCTTTTCAAAAGCTTTGTTTAAAGAGAGTTATGTATATTCATTTTACTTATAGGTTTTGTAGGTTCTTAAAACCCCCAAAACCCCTACAAAACCCCTTTTTATATATATTATAGATTGTATTTACGGATTGTATTTAATATAGGTCGTTTCTTTAAAACATTAACATATTGAAATATAATGATTTTTATTTTTAATTAAAAAAATAAAATAATACGTATAAAAAGCCCCCCAAAACTCATAACCTAATGATCTTGATAGCATTTCTTATGAGTTATAAACCATCTTTTGAAAGGCTTTAAAGGATCACATGCTTTTTATAAAGCACGTTGTAATCATTCTCTAAATCATAAGGTTATCATTCAAAAGAACTGATAAAATTCATAAAAGGGATTTTTATAACGTAATCAGTTGCTTTTCATAAGATACGCTTTAATCACTCACTAAAATGATCACTTTTGTCAGTTCAATTTACTGACACATAACTGACAAGTTTTAATCAACTCATATCATTGGTTATCTTTAAAGATTGTACTCTTGATATGAGTTGTGTTTTAAAGAAATTAACCTATTGAAATATAATGTTTTTAGTTTTTACGCATTTAAAAAAATAATAGAGGCTCTAAAAGGAACTGACAAAACTGACAACACTGACACGGTCTATTAAAAGGGATTTTGCTAATCTCTATAATGATCATTCTCTCTTTAGATGTTTTCATAACAGGCAATAAATCACAATTATCCTATTTATCGTTTCTCTTATGAAAATGAAAAATGATGCCATGGCTATAAAGCATATAACAGCTATAGAGAATGCATAAAAACAGCAAGGTTTTATAATCATAATGCAAATGAATGCATTAGTTATAAAAACAATTTCTATAAAAGGCTGTTAAGTTGCAAATGTGTTATAAACAAAATTCACAAAAAAATTAAAAACCATTTAGTAAAAAATCTGATAGGTTATAAAGATAAAAATACGCATTATGAGAGCGTTTCTAAATATTATGAATGTATAGATTCAAAAAACAACGCAATCGTTTTATAAAGCCCATAATATAGCTTTAAACATATATAAATATAAAATAAGCAATTCATAAGCATAAGATATTATCAACACATAACGTATTTAAAAAATATAAAAAATATCAAAAAAGATAAAATATTAATTGACAATAAATACGTATTTTGTTATATAAATACTCAAGTGATGAAAACACTAAACAGATAGCGAAGAGGTTGCGATAAACCTAATCCTATTAAAAACTGACTATCTTTTATGCTGTGATTAGCATATATGATGATTTTGTCGGGTGTAGCTATGCTATACAATACCCTTCGCGAGGGAAAAGCATAGCAACGGACTATCTGCCGTGTTTTCAACACCCGATACCCTTATAGGGTGTCAATTGAAAACTTTTTTACAGATAGGTTTTAAATATGACAAATATATCAAACAACACCCCCGTTAATAAGAAAAAAATATCAAAAAAATATGAATTTACAAGCGAAATGGATTGCGTAGCTGGTCATTTCTTATATCGCATTCGTGCTTTAAGAGATTTTGGTGATGTCAAAGCTGGCGATCTTGGGGGGTATATTGAAAACGAAAGTAACTTATCTCACAAAGGCAATTGCTGGGTTTATGACAAAGCGCGTGTTTTTGAAAATGCAAGGGTTTATGACAATGCTAAAGTCAAAGGCTTTTTTGTAGACGTTTATGGCGATGCTAAAATTTATGGGAATGCCATTTTTCAAGGCATGGCAATAAATGATTATTGTGAGGTCTATGGCAATGCCCATGTTGAAAATGCTGTTGTTATTGAAGGCAATGTTAAAATTTATGATAACGCCCGTGTAAGTGGTCATGCTCATATTTCCGATATGTCTGTTATTTGTGATAATGCTCATGTCGGTGGCAATGCTAAAATAAGTGATGGTGCTTATATTTGTGATGATTCCTATGTCGTTGATGATGCCGTGGTTTGTGGTTCTTATGTATCTGGTTCTTCTTGTGTTCATAGTGCTGCCTCTTTAACAGAAGAGGATCAAATTCATGATGAAGCAATTCCAAGATTTGGAAGTGAAGATGATTATTACCGTCATGAGTATTATGACGAGGCAATGTAATTAACACTAGGCGCGGCGGGGGCGCCCCTCTTTAAAACATCTCATTTTAAAATTTAAATCTTTTTATAAAGGAATTGTGCCATGCAAAAGAAGTTTGCACTCACAAATGAAACGCGTGTAATTAGTAATCAAATTCTTTATCGCATTAAAGCTTTAAAAGACTTTTCTGATGTTAAGGCTGGTGATCTAGGCGGTTTTGTTGAAAAGGAAGATAACCTATCGCATGATGGCAATTGCTGGGTCTATGATGAGGCTTGTGTTTATAATAATGCCTATGTTTCTGATCATGCTAAAGTCTTAAATAAAGCTTATGTTTTCGATAATGCAAAAATTGAAGGCTATGCACAAGTTTATGATAATGCCGTGGTTTATGACAATGCTAGGGTTGCTGATCATGCCGTGGTTTTTGGAAGAACTTATGTTTACGGTTATGCCTGCGTTTTGAATCATGCTGAGGTATCGGACAGGGCTGTTATAAAAGGTCATGCTAAAATCTATGATGATGCTTTATTGACTGGCTATGCGCAAGCTTATGGGAATGCAAAGATTTTTGACAATGCTCAAGTTTGGTTTTTTGCTGTGGTGGGGGATGATGCTTGTATTTATGAGAATGCAAAAATTACAGGCTATACATACATTTGTGATCAAGTGAGTGTTTTTGGCAATTCATATATAGATACAAAAAAATTAAATAGTCATATGAAAATTTGTGATCAAATCATAAGAGACGCTGCTTAAATAACAGCGCGGGGCGCGGCGGGGGGCGCCTGCTTTCAATCCAATTTTCCATTTCAAATTTTAGAAAACGTTTATCACATTAGATTGTGAGGGTATCTCTATGTGTAAAAAATATGAATTAACCAATCAAATCAAACAAATTAAAGAGAGACTTACTAAGCAAATTATAAACCTTTATCGTATTCGGGCTTTAAGAGATTTTGATGATGTTAAGGCTGGCGATTTAGGTGGCTATATCGAAAATGAAGGGAACTTATCTCATTATGGCAATTGCTGGGTCTATGATGAGGCTTGTGTCTATGGCTATGCTCATGTTTCTGATCATGCTAAAGTACGTCATTTGTCTCATGTGCGTGGGCGTGTCTATGGTAATGCTGAGGTCTATGGAAAGGCTTTAATCACTCGATATGCTAAAGTTTATGACCATGCTTGTGTTTATGGAAGTGCTCATGTGGCTGGCAATATCTATGGCAATGCTCATGTCTGTGATCACGCCCGCGTTTATAGCAATGCCCATGTTTATCAACATGCGCGCGTTTCTCATGATGTTTTTGTTTATGATCATGCTAGGATCTATGGTCATTCAAAGGTTTCTGGCTCTGCTTGTATTTACAACAGTGCAAAAATTTATGGACAAGCTACTATCAAAGGCTTTGCAAAGATTTATGGTAAGGTTTACGGCTCTGCTCTTGTGAGTGGGCGTGCTGCGATTTATGGCTCTGTTTATGGAAATGCAAAAATCTCTGGTTCTGTAAAGGTCTATGGTCGTGCCTATGGAAAAGCAAAAATAGATAAACAAAGCAATGTAAGATCAGTTGCTCAAAATTATGAGGTTTATCAAAGCGATAATGTTGTCAAGATTGTTGATAAAACAGAATAAAAATAGGCATGGGGGTGCCTTTTAATAGGATAACTCCATCATAAAAGAGAGTATTCATAAAAGAAAGCCGTGCCAAGTGATATGACGCGGCTTTCACGTAATGATTCTAATGATAAAAAAAATAATCATCTACAATGGAGTAATAAATGCATATATACAAAACGTATCATATTGCAAGCGCTCTATTGAGATATGAAAACTTATCAAAAGGAATGTAAATGATGCGTATGATCTTTAATCACTCATTTGAATGAGAGAGCCTATAAATGCTTTTCGTTTCTCTCAAACGTATCAAACAAATCAAAACGCTTTTTAGATTCATCTCAATACAATCAAAAGCAAATGCCTATTAGACTAATGTCTTTTTTAAAACGTTCTTTTTACATCTGTAAACGTTGGTTTTCAAAACAATTTCTCATAAGACAATAAACAAGCGTTTTTATCAAACGCAAGGCTTTAAAAACTGTTATAAACATCAGTTTCAAACGTTTAAACGTTCACTTAGAGAGGGTCTCATAAGCGTATTGTTAAACTATAACTTTTAAAACATTTCTTAGTACCAAGTCTAAAGTAGATAGTAATTCTACTGCCATGGCATTGTTCGCTTCCATTTTTTTGTGGAAGCGAATACAGTTGCGTTCTTCAAAACTAGCTATGCACTATATTCATTAAAAGGCTTTTGATTTCATAAGATATAAAATACCTCTTTATCGTTTTCTAAATTTTTAGTAAGCGTTTTAAAAGTGATCTTGTCTTTAAATCCTTTTATGCAATCTTTAAAATGTTCGGTGTTATGATGATGCTGTTATGACAGCTCTCTATTTTGCGCTCGCCAATTTTGGCGAATGTTAATTTGCTCTTTTATGTGATTAACAATCCAATTTTTGAAACAAGATGCGATCTTAAACGTATGTTATCGATAATTCCAAACAACTAAATTTTAAACAATGTGATTTGTGCTGTGATAAAAACGTATCATAAGATTTATGAACTGTTATGAATGATATCTGCTTTTCATTTCATTTGAATGCAACCATGCTTTATAATATTTACATCATGATTTGCTTTTTATGGTCTATTCATACATGGCAATCTTCTATAAAAAATGGTCAAATGAATCATGCATAAAAGTATGGATTCTTAAGTGGATTCATATAAAATAAATGCATTTAATATATTGACTTTATTTCGTTTTTTGATATTATACCGAATACTCACAACAGCTGTACGCTCTAAATTTGCCACAAGCTCTTCACTGGTAAAAAGCTCTTGCACACTATATTCTTGCCCGACCAGCTTTAAATATTTAATGCCATCAATTGTAAGATTAACATAGGTTTTATTGAGTATTTCTTCTATGCACTCTAAAAAAGCTTGTGGATTTTTCACAAACTCATGCTCACGACCACTCTTTGTCAAAATACCAATAATTGTCTTTGCGGTTAATTTCAGCTTTAAGGTCAAATAATGTACAATGTTCGGCAGTGCACAAAAACTATAATCAAGCGCACTCTGCTTTAATAACTGCTCTTCATAGGTCACACCAGCACTATCCAGTTCTATCTCTGCTGTCTGATAAACCAAATGCGCGGGCGCAACTGGTGCCATTTTTTCCACTGCATCCATTGCTTTGGCAACAAACTCTGTGCGATCAAGCTTTGCACGATAAGTGGTCTTTTTATTGATCTTCTCCCACAAGGACAAAAACTCTGGCGAAGCCACTGTTTGCTTTTTAAGCTTAACCCGCACTTCGCGCGTAGCATTACGAATAATCGGCATGGCTTGGCTCGCTTCTAGCGCCTGCAGCACAGCCTGCTTTTGCCCTTTACTAAAACGTTCACTTAAATCTAACGTCCCAGTCGCCCATTGCGCTTTTAATGTATCTGTGATTTTTCCTGCTGATGTAAGCAAGGCTTTTTCACGCAACTCAACCAATATATCAGCAGCCTCTTGCGAAGACAGAATCTTTGCTTCCGTCACAGCTGTCATATAAATCAGATCTTGCAGTATCTCAACATTAATAAGCGCGCCCGCATCAGTTTTTTTCACAATTTCTTGACGCAATTCGCGTGGCATTTCCTCCGCCCCTATAGCATCAAATTCGCTCGCTACTAAATTTTGATCTACTTTAACGACACCCGCTTCATCAATAAAATCTTTTGCAACAAGTATTTTAACAATTTTTTGTGCTTGCGATACTTCCACTTTAGCAGCCACATATTTTACATCTTCATAAATACGGACAACCAAATGCTCCATCTGCAATGTACCAAGTTTATAACCAATATCCGCCTCTAATTCTTTTTGCAATGTACTCACAAACTCAGCAAAGCTTTCATTCACCATGACATGCAGCACATTTATATCTTTATTTTCTACCGGTTCACCTTGTTGGTTTACGCATAAGCGCAAACCGCGACCAATCTTTTGCCGTGCGGTAAAATTCGATTTTTGTTCAATCAACATACACACTTGAAACACATTCGGATTATCCCAGCCTTCTCTCAAGGACGAATGCGAAAAGATAAAACGCAAGGGGCATGCAAAAGATAATAACCACTCCTTATCGCGCATAATCGTGTTATAAGTGTCATCATCAGCTTGGCTGTCGCCCTTTGTATCCTTATACACGCCTTTCTTGTCTTGCGAGAAATAACCGCCGTGCACGTTTCGAATATTTTGCGCAAACTTAGTTCGCAAGGAGGCATATTTCTTTTTCGCCAACAGCTCTTCATAACATTCTTCAAACATACGCTCATAAAGTGCTGGCTCTTCATCAGAGCTACGATATTTAGCCACCTCATCAATAAAAAAAAGTGATAAAACTTTAATCCCTAAAGGCACAAGCCGCAATTCCTTATCTAAATGTGTTTCTATAGTGCGATAAATTTGTGCGCGTTTAAGCTCTATTGTATTCACATCACCAAGTGCGTGGCCAAATTTGACAATTTCAGTATCAGAAAACTCAACAGCTTCATCCCCCGCCATGCAATTGATACCCGAAACAATATAGCCCTTATAAAGCTCACGTCCGCCCGTAACGCGATACAGATCATCTCCGTCTCACTGTAACTGTTTTGCGGCTCACCGTGCCATTCTTTCCCGCAATATCCAACTCTAAGCACGCCTTAAAGCCATGTTTGTGTGATACGGATTTCAAGGCAATATAGGGACGGTTAAAATCTTGCTCTATCTGATTAGAAGAGACACAAATTTGCTTTACCAGTCCTTTTTGATAAGCATCAACAGGTGTTAAACGATATAAAAGATTAATCTCCTCTTTATGCGTGGCACTATAGCGGAAAACACAAAGCGGGTTAAGGCTCGCAATAGCCTCTTTCGCTTTTGCTGTACTATCCACCGATTGCGGTTCATCTATGATCACAATCGGTTTTGTGTCTTGTATATAGCGCATAGCACTTTCGCCATTCAGTCTATCTTGCGGAAGGTTGATAATATTTTCTGCTTTTTTTAATGCATCAATATTGATAATCATAATTTCAATATTGGTAGAGCTTGCAAATTGGCGAATTTGCGAAAGATCTTTTGAATTATAAATAAAATAACGATAGGGCAGATTATCAAACTCTGCTTGAAAATGCTCCCTTGTTACCTGAAGTGATTTATATACCCCTTCGCGAATAGCAACACTTGGTACGACAATAATAAATTTGGTAAAGCCATAGCGTTGATTTAACTCAAAAATCGTCTTGCTATAGACATAAGTTTTGCCTGTTCCCGTTTCCATCTCAATAGAAAACTGCTTTTGCTCTAGCGTCTCACTCGCCAAGAGTTTATTATTCTGTTGCACCTCTCGTAAATTTGCTAATATGCTTTCATCACTGATCAATAATTGATTACCATAACCAAATTCATTTAACGCTAATTGTCCTTGTTCTGAATGCAAAGAAAAAGAAGAATCCCGTTGTGGTTGGCCTTTAAACAAATCAATGACGCTTTTAACCGCATCATTTTGAAATTCTTGTTGTTTAAATTTAAGTCTCATATCGCCGCCTCAAGATTCCCATCTTCAATCTCATGGAGGATAATAGAAAGGAGGACACTAGAAAGTTACATGATAGCATATTTTTAGGCTCCCATATGCGCGTGGCCAGTAGCACACCCTCCCCCCAATTAGTGCAGAAATGACGTCGCTCTTGGTACTGGACGCGTTACGTCGGTGCTAACCTTCTCTTATTTTTTGCAGAACAGAAAGCGCGTATCAGGCTCTCTAGCCATACTTAGAGTATGCAAAGTTATTCATCACTCTAAAACACTTTAAGCGCGCAGTTTTATGTTTTGTATTAAAGGATTTTTGCTTTCAAAATATACGAACAACATCACACAAAGTAGAATAAACAAGCTGCCCCCAACATTAAACCAAACCTTCTCTGTAACCATCACTGTTGCACCGAAACAATTAACAATAGCGTGGACAAAAAAAGGCGCACACGCATAAAATTTAGAGCGCGTAACAACACCACGATACGCCAAGCATGTATTGAAAATATGCATGAGTATAACGCTCATTAAAGCACACAAAAAAATACTCGCTTGCGTCCAGGAATAAAAAATTACATACTCACTGGCTAATAACCTAGATCGAATAGGCCAGCCATTATAAACAAGGAAAGGTCCTAGCGCCTTATAAACTAATTCGCATAAACCCCAGCCTATGCCAATATTCAGCGGCAAACGCCACAACAAACTAGGCGAGCACCGATAAAACTTAGTAACTAACCAACGACGCATGGCTTCTTCTGCTACAACAAAAAAAACCGTAAATGTTAAAAATAAAAAAACAAGCGCCAGCCCCTGCTCTGCACGACTCTTGGTTTCAACAATACTCATCATATAAAGCGTTTTTATTACAGATTGCTCCCAAAAAGCAATAAGCCCGAAAACAATGCAGCTAGCAACAAACCATCCCACAGCACCAGCGACAACCAATTTGAACTTCAGAAAATGATGAAGCACACATAGAAGAAAAACAACGCCAAGCACTTGCAGTAAACGTAAGGCATCAAGTTTATGTTCTGTTTCCGAGTAACGCCATACTAACAGAACAATCACCCCAAAAACTATGCCGCTCAACAGCACATTTATCCAACTAAACGTAGAGCGAAAAAAATTATAAATGACAACACCATAAATAAGGCCTGCGAGAAGCGAAGTAATAAATAAAACCAACATTATTATGCCCCCTCATTTACTACAGCGTAACTGCTATTTTTCTTCATGGATAATCTGTCTTGCACAAAATCATAAATTTGCCGCATAAGAGCAAACATAAGAATAGTAGCGATTGTATAATGCCCAATTGCAAGAAGTTCTGGCTCAGCGGCCTGCCATGAAAAGCGCGCCCAAGCCGCCAAGCATTGTAAAAGCAGGATAAGAACAAAAAAACGCCATTTCTTGTCAAGGCAAACCACAAGCATTAAGAAAGTTGATAAAAGATTCAGACCTATAATAAACGCATAATATATTACCGTCTCAAGTAAAGAAAGTAAGGCGTCCCTATCAAGACTAAAGGCCCCTTTTAGGATTTTCACAGCTTCTGGTAGAGATGTAAGCAGTGCAAGCCCTATAGCAGCCCCCCAAATCCCCATTCCCACGCCCAGTCCTGCCTCTACACCATTGCCATTATCTTCTGCCACCCAATGAGAGAGCAAAAAAAACTGCATAATCGCCATGCCTATAGGGAATAGACCAACAGCAAAAACAATATTAGGCGTACTATAAGCAGAAAAATCTAAAATCAAACTGCCTATCATACGCATAAAGCCGTATAGAAAAAAAATCAAAAGCACATAACAACCAGCGCTTGACCCAATAATTGCCTTCGTGCCTTTAAACGTTTTAACCAAAGAGAGTAACCAGCGGTACCCCAATATAAGCGAAAGCGCCAAAACATAATAAGGAAAATAACTCACAGCGCCATAAACATAAAGAAAAACAAGACACAAAACAACGAGCAAGAAAACCAAATGTTCAACCAATGTTTTTTTCTTCATCAAAGGAAAAATAATCAGCACCAGACAAAAAACGGCGCCGATAACAGATAATGTCAATTTGTCAAGCATTATTGCAAGCCTCAAAAATAGAATTTATTAATATTGCATAGCCTGAAGAAATGTCAAACATAAACAAAAGACCAACCGCAAAATGAATTACAAAAGGCAGATAGAAATAGACCTTGCGCTTATCTTGGAAACCAAGATACATAAAGGCGCGTATTTACAACATGCATCAATACAATCATGCCCGCGGCAATAAGATAGCTGATCGCTTGTGGACAAGATTCAAATGCGACATAGCCCACCATTTGTGGCGCCCTATCAACACGGTAATTCAAGTAAAGAAAAAGAGCTGGGAGGGTCTTATAGCATAAGTCTAGAACACCCCAGCCCAGCCCGAAATAAAGGACCTCACGCGCAGCTAATTCTGGCTTATATACGCGAAGCAACCACAAACGCAAAAGCTCCGCAGTTAAAACTGATATCAAAAGGATAAAAAAGGGATAGTTTGCAGCAACCAAACTCATGTAATGCACCACCTGCTGCTGGCTATTATTAGCAGCAGACAAAGCAGGCAATGGCAACAAAGAACTCAAATATATAAAACCTGCCCCAATACACAAGGTAGCAACTGCACCACAGAACCCAAGAACTAAATATTTATATAAGTAGTGCTCGTGCAGAATTAAAAGAATGCCAAGATAACATACCAAAAGCAAAGATAAGTCTGGAAGCCCACTTTCACTATGTGGATAAGCGAAGATGATAGCGCAGGAAAGGCCAGCTAGCCCCCCCCAAAAAAATGACACGCTCGCCCAACAAGCCATTGTTTTTAAGGAGACAAGGGCTGGAACTTATCCCAAAACTAAGCAACATTCCAAAAATTAAGTCAGACATATAATTTCCTTAAAGCGCCTTGCCCTCCCAAGCATACCAAGATATTATTGCAGGAGAAAAACTCCCTGCTAAGAGGCTGATAGCGTACCCCTTAGCAAGGCCTTTACCTTGTTAAAAAAGCCAGGTCAAACAACAATTTCACCACTTAGAGCGAACACAATCCCAACCAGCTTTAGCAATACTCGCGGATGCACCACGGGACCCCGCCTACTATTGCTCCAGAAACTGCCCCTCCTAGGTTGGCTGCTCTAGGCTGTTAGGATAAACCCAAAGAACTATAGCCTCCTGTCTTTTCACTCAGTTTTCCTTTTAAACGGGTTAATCACGCTAAGCTTCACATTCTTTGATTTAATGTAACGCGCGTACACATAAACAACAAACATCAAACAAATCCAATTTTTAACCATTCCATAGTCATCATCTGTATGAACAAACGCTACATAATAAGAAACAAAGAGGCTAAAAAACAGCTCTGCAAGAACATCAAGGACCAACCAATAATATTTCTTTGTAGTAAAAAAGAGAACCATCAAAAATGTCAAAAAAACTTGGCCCGTTAGAATAGCAAAACCAAACACCGCATAATCAAACATTTTTTTCACTGCCTCCCTGTTTGCAAAACCTATCTGTTGATAGATTTCTCGAAGGTCTGATAAAAGCAGTGATGACACAAAAAAGATGCCTATGGCAAACCCACAGCCAATACAAATGCTTAAATCTAGCACTGACATAGATTTTTCCTTCAAAGCTTTAGCAATTAGGACATAGCGAGCCCCCCCTATCATCAACGGAATAATGAAAAGCAGATAAATATAGCTCGAAAGCTGCAGATCAAAAAAATCTAACAGAAGGTCATCACTCATAACAATAAAACCAGCTGCGATGAAAAAAATGGGGCAACTTGCGATAATGGCCAAACTAAAGCATTTTATATTGTTTACTATATTGGGTATAAATTCAATGCAAAAAGAAAGAAAGAACATAATTATAGCAACATGAGAAGATGTTATCGGCACACCGACTATATACTCAAAATACTCAAAGATATATATGATGGGAGGAACAACCAATGCCGCCACTATGAATGTAACCGTGTTCTCCCTGCCTAACATGCTTTTTCCATTAATAGCAATAGTTTTGAGGAATAGATACAACATGCCAAACCACAGACAAAAATAAACGAGCACTATACTAAACTCGCCCATAGCTCCTCCTGTGCAATATTTCAAACATAAAGGTGGCACCTTTTACAGTACCACCATTCTAGGCTTTAGGATAACCCAAAGAACTACATCAAAAGCCCGTCAATATGTCAGTATCCCAACACCGTACAAACCACCTGAATTAGCAATAGATTGACCAAAAAACTGTGTGCCACACTGGGCAGCAGCCACACCATAACCAGCATAACCGCCTATGATGTCTCCGAATTGATTGCCTACAGCTTCCCCAAAGCTTCCTACGGCCATGCCAGCCTTATAATCACGCCCCGCTGCCCATCCTGCGAAAAAACCACCCGCAAGGCCAACCTTACCACCATACTTGCTACCAAACGCAGTACCAGAGTTATATTTGCTATTAAAATTATCGGCACTGCAATAATCGTGCGAACGACTTGAACTTCCCATTTATTTTCTCCAATTTAGTGTATAAATAAATCCCCCAAGGTTACTTATGTCCCCGCGCCAAAATGGCTTACCCATAATTAACCACCGAAACACCCTTGGAGATATGAATGCATTTTCATGCAAGTTCGCATTTATAATATATAGTTGACAAAATCAAGGGCATTGTGTCAAAAATATGGCATATTTTAGTAAATTTATGCTTACTTATTTTATGTGTTTAAACTTAATAGTTTATATTATGAGCAATAATAATGAAAGTAAAATAGGATTCTCTTGGTTTACAAAATATACTAAAAGTATATAAATATACTGAGAGAGATATTTATTGTTGCAATTGCAATCAGAATCATAGATTTAGTTAACCCGTTTATATTTCAAGCGATTATTGATCGTATCATTCCGTTTTGGGCAAAATTTGAGGAAAATCATCCGCGCAAGGTCTCTGCTCCGTGACGGCTCACACGCAAAAAAGCCCGCCAAGCACGGCTTTTAACCGCCTCACAAAACGCCAAAAATAAGAATTAGAAAAGTTGTAACAAGATAAATGGTACGGTTGGTGGGATTTGAACCTACGACCTCTGGTGCCACAAACCAGCGCTCTAACCAACTGAGCTACAACCGCATAAAAAGCAAACGCATTATAACTGCTCACGATTTCGTAAACATTTATCCTTTGCTTATGTGACATAAGGAAAATCAACAAAGTTTGCAAGCCCCTTTAAAAAAATCTCGCAATTTTTTGTGAAGAAAAAAGCGTTTTTTACAAAGGAAATTTTGCCCAATGCTCAAGACTATGATCACGATAGCTTTTTATGTTATCAACTCCATCTTGTTGCATCATCTGCAAAATCTCTTGCAGAATAGTTATGACAAGATCTGGACCTTCATAAACCATCCCACTGTATAATTGAATCAAATCTGCACCAGCTTTTACTTTTTCCAAAGCAGTTTGTGCGTCCTTTACACCGCCAACACCGATAATTGCAATCTCCTTCCCTAACTTTTGACGCATTTTTGCAAGCACAATAGTAGAACGTTCAAAAAGTGGACGTCCAGAAAGCCCTCCCTCTTCATTGCTGAGGTGACTATTGCTAAGCCCCTGGCGTGAAAGAGTTGTGTTAGAAACAATCAGCCCATTAAAATTAGAAAGCTTTATTTCTTCAGCAACATCATCTAATTCTTTCTCTGATAAATCAGGAGCAATTTTTAAAAAAATGGGAATGGAGAATCCATGCTTTTTCTCTTGCTCATTTCGCACTTGCGAAATTGCACTCAACAAAAGATGCAAACTGTCACGGGCCTGTAAATCACGTAAGCCTGGTGTATTAGGAGAAGAAATATTAACCGTAAAATAATCAGCAACATCATAAAAATGAGCAATACCAACAGTATAATCACCAATCTTATTAACCGTATCCTTATTGGCTCCAATGTTAACGCCTACAACACCAGTTTTTTTACACGCGCGCAATCTGTTGTAAACAACTTGATGTCCATCATTATTAAAACCCATTCTATTAATAATTGCTTCATCTTCTTTTAAACGAAAGAGTCGTGGTTTAGAATTTCCAATCTGAGGCTTTGGTGTCACTGTCCCAATTTCTGTAAAACCAAATCCTAAACGAAAAACACCATCCACAACCTCTGCATTTTTATCAAACCCCGCTGCAAGACCAATAAAATTTTCAAACTCAAGCCCAGCAACAGTTACACACAAACGTTTATCGATAACCTTTTGACAGCCATTTAATCCACTTTTCAGCCCGAGAATCGCTAAACCGTGTGCTTGCTCTGGATCCAACATAAATAAGGCAGAACGGCCAATACAACGAAAAAAACTCATCAATCCTTCTCCACAACATAAAAATGATCCATCGCACCTCACCTATATCTTTTAACACAAAAGATTACCAATCAAAGAGAGCATATTATCCAAATAATACTGCTCTCTTCTATAAGAAACTTCAGCATAAAAATCCATTAATAACCATACACATTTATATTGATGCATACCGTGTAAAAACTTTTTATTCTTTAAAAAACGTTTCTCTTTTTTGCTACTGTTCAGAGATAAACTTTCAAACCTAAACCTTATAAAATGCAGCACAAATTGAGACATCAATGACTCTTCACCAAAGCCTTTCTCTTCTTTCTTATAGGTAAGCTTATACCCCCCTTTAAAAGGCAAAAAAATTATCTCTATTCTCAAAGTTACTTTGTGTAATATCATATAATATATTGATTTTAATGATAATTAATCGTTATTCATATTGAATAAGAATCCCGAATATCGTAAGGTTCTCTCATTTCAAATCTGTTTATCTTGAATCAATCAAAACCATTCGCTTGCACGTCACAAGCGAAGCTGGCGTGTGGGT
>NZ_JBHIRD010000024.1:19365-20827 GCF_042196905.1 Bartonella sp. AA89HNZF | reverse complement strand
ACAGGCGCTACAGCATAGCATCTGCGATACCCAATCACGCTATTTTGGCTGTCTCTTAACACGAGATAAAGCGTGCGGTTGCTAAACCACTCTGCCATGAGTATATCGCGTTCATGTTTTTTGACCGAACACCACGGAAAATTTGCCAAATCCCAAGGATAATCAATTTGGTTCCAGCTTAACTCTTCATCCCCATCATCTATCCAATTACCAATAAGCCTGCCTTCTTCTCTTGTGAGCGTGTGATTGATTTCTGTTGTGCGTCCAAAGGAAAACAAAGTGTCCCCAGCTGTTAAGCGAACACCGCTTTCATACTCCAACATGCTGTCATCAAGGCGTGACATATTGCCTTCCATGGCTTGCACATCATAACCATAGGTCCCACGGCGAAAATCAGAGCGCAAACTTTTGGAAAGGTCGGTAATTGCTTCAATGGCTTCAAGGCTTTTGCGTTCAGGCAACTGATCAAAATCAAGTTGAAAGGAATTCCACCATGCTCGCCCCGTCCAGGCGGGTTGAAAGCGTGCCGAAATCCCTAGCCATTCAAGCCCTATCTCTATTGCCGCAAGGGAGCCGCGAATATTTTGCCATGCAAGACCCTGATCAATTAAATCATAAAGGGTAGAGAAATAAGGGTTTAATTCTTGTAAGCCATATTCGTCTATTAAAAAGGGCAACCAAGAAGGCGGACGCGTGATAAATTTCGCGCGTGGTATTTCTTCGAGTGCCGTTTTAACGTGAGGGTCAAAAGCCATTGCTTCTGCAAAACAACGTTCAAACAAGCTCGAATTTGGGGGCAAAAGTGAGGAAAGCATCAATAAGCACGCCCCCGTTCAGACAAGACAATATCCCCCAAAGCTACAGCTTCATCAGGTGCGACCAAAATATCCTCACAAGGTTGCGTTATGTTTACATGGTGAACGCCTTCAACCATCAAGCGGCTTAGTATCCAACTTAAAGACAAATCACGCCCAAGCCTCCATGCACGCGCCCATTCTGCTCTTAAATTCTGCTCCGCTCTTTCCAAAACAAAGGAGCCTTCATCCGGTAACAACCAAAAATCAGCAGAAACATTGATCATCCGCTGTACCGCGCTTTTCACAAGGATGTGGTCATTGGTCATTTTAACATGGGGGGCATCAAGGGCTGCTTGCACCTTTGCAATTAAAGCCTCATCAGCCACCCCTGAAGGAGCGTCACTAAAAAGAGCCACATGAATAAGCGGACTTTTACCCTCACGATAAACAAAAGCATCTTTGACATGGATATCGCTTGAGAGGGCAAAATATTGATAACGTGGCGCTGTGCCCCCTGTGGAATGTCCTTGTCTATTCAAGCGAATGCGGCGGCGCAAACGCTCATCATCTTCATCCAAAAGGCGCGTGACCCCATGAAAATCCCCCAAATGATCTAAACTTGTTCCACGCGCAAATGTGAGTAAATTATCCCGCGCCACTTCATT
>NZ_JBHIRD010000024.1:17083-19265 GCF_042196905.1 Bartonella sp. AA89HNZF | reverse complement strand
GTGCCTTCACGCGTTGCTTTTGTCAGATCAATCCTCTGCAACGAGAACCCAGGCTCTCCACACTCTGGATCATCGAGTGCTTCAACAATTGCTTGATAAAGCTGCATCATCGTCGCAGGATCAGCATTGGCATCTTGGAATGCTCCAACATCACATCCATAATGACGACGCAAAACCCGTGTCCCAATTCTTGTCGTCAGACATTTACGAAGTGACTGTTGACAATGCGCAAAGCCATATAAAAGAGAGCCATCCTTTTCGCTCATCCCGCACCGCATGGCTTATGCCCCTTTGCTTGTCTTTGTGGTAGAGACCGTTGGGGCCGCAGCAACAACAGGGGCTGGTTTTTCAGCGATCTGACCAAGCAGCAACGGATATTTAGCCGCTTCCTCACTTAAACAAATTTCCTCACCCTTGCCCGGTGAACGCTTGCCTGCAACAAAATCGGCATTGGTTAAAATAACATAAGTGTTCTCACGCATGATAAAACTCCTTTAAAGAGGGGAAGAGGTTGTGGAGGGACCCATTTTGACCCCACCGTGTTTGTGGCTTGCGCCAACAGATTTTTGATTATGCTGTAAATCTTCTGCTTGAATCCGCACACTGCCCGTTAATTCAACACGGGTTGCTTGATGAGAAAGCACCAAACCTTTTTCACTCAAATGAATTTGATTTTCCCCATGAGAGAGAATGAGCTCATCTTTTGTCATCCGCAAAGCGCCACCCGCATAACACAGAGCAAGTTCTTGGCAAGAGCGTGCGGGATTAGGTGCATCTTCACTATAGCTATCGCGCACCACCAGAGAAGCAGAGCCAATCTCACCATGGGGGTTTAACAACCGCACCGGATCACCAACATGGAGGGGCATATTGCTTGAGAGAGCGCCAGAAGCTTCTTGCGCTTGCAACCAAGGCGATAAAACTGCTTGTCCATTAGAACCCTGTTCGGAAAGTTTCACCCGCACCCTATGGCCATCAACTTGCACAACCCGCCCGATCATGTGCTGGTTGGCAAGACAGCGTTCAAGCGCATCAAGACGCTTCATGATTTGTCGAAAGGTATCACTTAAGAGATGTGCATCATTCATGCCCCCACCTCATTGTCCCATGAAATCAAACCACTTTTGAGTTGTCCCTCATCACAAAAAATATCTTTTCCCAAATGATACAAATCTTGGTGCCATTCCACCACACTAATCGACACACCACGCTGCTTAATCGCCGCAGAGATAATCGGTTCAATCTGGACATCACGCGGGGCACTCAAATGCGTTAGCCCCCACAATTGCCCGCTATGACAAAGCACCGCAATAGCTTCTGCCAAAAGCCAACTGGAAACATCACGCTCTTTACCTGTGGTAATAATAAAAGCCCCTAAATGAAGATCAGCACTCATGTGTCCAGAAGCCACAGAAGTTAAGCGACTTTCTAACACCGCAACGCGTATTGCTGGTGCCACAAGCATTTGTGTTTCCAATTCTTCTAAGTTAAAACGTCCAAATTGACAGGCGCAATCACGCACATCCGGCAAAGCGCCTTTAAGGCTCCCTATCACCGCCTCACGAAACTGATTAATGCGCCCAGCATTTTTAATCGTTTGACTCATGCAAAGACCCTTCCCAGCCAATCTTCTGCCGCTTTGACAATTTCCACTTTATTGCGCTCAGAAAGCCCCAAATAAGGGCGTGCGGGCATGGTTACCTGATGCATACAAACAAAGCGGTGTGCTTTGCTGCTTTTCAGAAAAAAGCGCAATGTCTTGCCATTTTTCGGGTGAATAACCCCACCCAATTGATGAATCCGCGCATAAACCAACCCAGAGCCCACAATCACCTTTTCTGGTGAAGCTTTCATATCAATGGAGCGTGAAAGCGCCCCACTGGCAAAAAGAATGGAGGTGCGAGCATAATTGTTTTTCCACTTCTCTCCTTGGGCAGAGGTTTTTTCACTTTGAATCCGCCGCCTTGTGCTTTCTTGGATGAGACGCCCAACCCCTTGTGCCAAAGTCCCCATCGAGCTATCAGCCCCCTTTTGCAAAAAGGATAAAGCCGCTTCAAGCCCTGTCTCTTTAATCTCAATATGGGTTGAAACAGACATGTTATCTTCCCATCAAACGCGGCTTAGCATGGAAAAAAGCCCCATCACGAACCGGTCCATCTTCGCTCATAATTTTAGGTTCATC
>NZ_JBHIRD010000024.1:14195-16983 GCF_042196905.1 Bartonella sp. AA89HNZF | reverse complement strand
TCTCATCCATCCCGCATAAGTCATCCAAGAAGTCATCACCCCAGAGCTCTTCAATCAATCTTTTGCTTGCATAAGCCATGTTTAAAAGTTTCCCTTAGACAACTTCTTGCAACAAAACGCCGGCATCTTTTGCGGCGACCAATTCACACACGCGTTCACCAACACGCACCCGTTTACCACCCGACAAGCCGATATCTGGATCAGAGATCACTCCAGACAAACGCTCGCCCAACTGAGCACTAAAACCCCAACTGATCACCGAACCATCTGCCTGTTGTTTGGTAGGATCAATATAAAGCAGAGCAATCTTATTGCCCCAAACGCGTGCCAATTGTGCCGCACGTCCTTTGCGGGCCAAATTCACTTGCGATTCACCAATGAGTAAACGATCGGGGTGTATTTCCATCAGATCCGCAAATTGCGCTTTGGTCACAAAACCATCAGCAGTGCCCCCCCCTTTAACAGCTTTAATGATTTTGGGATGACGTTTGAGTTTTGACCAAACAACTTTGCCCATAACAATGGTATTGGGTGTATAGACGAGACTTTTATCCATGGCCTCATCTAAAACAGCATAAGGATCAGATTTCTCATAATCGCTAAATTTATTTTCACCTTTAAGTGTTATCACCCGCTCTGGTGCATAATTTTCACTTCTTTGCACAAGCGCTGCCACACGCACTTCACGCCCCAATTCTAGCAAATTGGCAAGACCTTCTACTGCTGTCTTTTCGGGGTTATAACGAGAGCGCTTTTCTGCCCGTGCCTGCGCCGCCGCCTCAATATCTGAATTGGGGATGAGATCATCAAGCCCATAATCTTTAACACTGGCTTCCCGTTCAAAGGCAGAAAATTCCACCAAATTCGGGCGTCCTTTCCGCCCTATCTCAAGCTCAGGCACCGTAAAATTTTCCGCTAAGGGAAATTCACTATATTTAAACACTTCACTTAAAACAGAAACACGGGGCAAAACTCTATCGCCAATAAGAGAGCCAGCTGGATTGCGATAACCAATAGCAATAGCGGTGAGTGTTGGATCAATGGGAAAAGGTCTGTTCATCATAAGCCTCGATTAATTAATTTTAAAAGAAATAACATCACCAGCAGAACCATCACTCATGGCAATACCAATCGTGCGATCTGCAGCTTCCGCTTTAATGGCGTGTCCTTTGGGGTCAGAGGTCAAAAAATCACCAAAAGAAACATTGCCCCCACAAACCACTTCGCCCCAACCACATTGACCAACATCAAGCATCTCACCAGCCTTTGCACTCAATGACCCAGCAGTCCCTAATAATTTATCACCCTTACCAGAAGCCGTTGCCACCATTCCCTCAGTGCGCGCTGCAACAATGCAATAAGGTGAAATCACATCTATGGCGCGAAAAGATTTAATTAAAATCATCGTACTCATGATTAGCGCTCCTTTTGTTCGCAAATATAATCAACTGCTTGGCTAATGGTGATATCCCACCCTTTTTGCTTCTGCTCTTCCTTATAATGGCGTGCCGCAACAGCAACCTCTTCTGGCGCAAGCTTTGGTTCTTGCTTGAGACAAGAGGTCTCCAAAGGACTTCTAGCGGCAAGAGCCGGCAACTTCTCAACCAAACTTTTAAAATGTTCCACGCCCCCTTCAAGGCTACAGAGTGCACGATACTCCTCGCGGGCAGCAGGCAAAATTTTGCCCTCTTCAATGGCCTTGTCTAAAAGGCTCTCAATAGCTGTATTTTTCTGCTCTTCTTGCAAAAGCGCTAAATCTTCTCGCGCTTTTGTTAATTGGGCATTTAATTCCGCGCGTTCTTTTTCGCGCGCTTTAAGCGTTGCTAAAATCTCATCCGCTTTAGCATCTTCTGCCAGTGATAGTGCACTGGCAATGGCTGTCAAATCCATCATTTTCTCCGTCAAAGTTATAGGGGAAGGCTGTTCACGGCTTAAAGCCGTCATGACAAGGGCTGGACGGTTCACCAAACCAGCACCGGCTAAATTTAAAATTTCACCTTTCTTGGAATGGCGAAACTCAGGCGAAAGATAGCGATATTCTTGGGAAACAATCTTTTTAGCGGCCATATCGGTCCATTTAACACGCCCCCAAATCGCACCATCCCGCTCTGCTAATTCTTCAATCCAGCCACTTGCAGGTGCTTCTAGACCATTTCTCGCACGGTGATGTTGCCCATGCTCATAATCAATCACAAGCGGTCCTTTATTGGCTGCAAAGGCTTTTAAAATAGTTTGCGGGTTATAATGCCATTGTCGTCCATCACGTGCCTTCACATGGGGCGCTTTGGGCAAAAGCTCTACCCATTCAGGCGCTTGGCTAACGGTAGCGTCTTGGCAAAGATCTATTAACGCAGCATGAAATGTTTCTGCATCCCCATCTTTTTGATCTTCGTGAAATTCCTGTTCCATACATTGCCTATTGCTTTACAATTGTCATTGGCAATACAATGCATGAAACTTACTCCCACTATAAGTCTGACACTGTCAGTCAAAAGAGCATTTCTCAAAAAAGCACTCTTTTCCCTATTATTCTCCTTGTGAGAGAAACCCCCGTGCCAAACCATCCCATAAAATCGTTTTCAAAGGCACTTCAAAGGCGATAGAGCGCCGTCGTGAAGTAAGAGGTACAATTTATCGTCTTATACAAAAAAAGCCCCTCTCAAGCCGTTTTTTTAAAGATTGCTTTTTGGCTTAAAAACATTATATCATTGGAGGTAAGGCGTGAGCCAGTTTTGCCAGGACGGTTTTACCGGATCTGCGAGGAGTTGACCGCCCTCCACGCCTTCTC
>NZ_JBHIRD010000024.1:0-14095 GCF_042196905.1 Bartonella sp. AA89HNZF | reverse complement strand
CCGGATCTGCGAGGAGTTGACCGCCCTCCACGCCTTCTCTTTTCACAAAAGCCAGCAGATCTTTTTCGGTGTTCTCTTTACAACAACCGTTCATCCTTCTTTTCAGCGGCGTTTAACAAACGTTGAATTTCGCGAAAGCTCTTTTTATGCATCGAGATAAGCCACCACTCTTGTTTGCTTGCTACCCATTTGACTGCAAAGCGCCACCATGCCCCACCATTTTCACCCAAAAACACAACACTCTGTGCATCTTTTCGTCTAATAACACCATGGGGGCGAATGAGTGTTTGAATGGCGCCCCGAAAATCATCCAAGCGAAGATCACGCGCTTGATGCTCTAACAAAATATGTTTCACACTGTCTGCGGATAAGCGAATAAGAGAATTTTCCGCTGCAAAAACATCACGCACCTTTTGTGGTATCGGTGCAATGGGTATAAACCCGCGAGGCATACGTCCTTCAAACATGGCTTCCAAAAGTGGTGAACCCACAATATCTTCAATGGCAATGCGTTTGTCATTGTCCCCCATCACAGAGACTTTATCACTCAAAAAATTGCTTAAGTTTTGCGCGCGATGTTTCCCAGGGTTCAAATGCCAACCAGGATCAATCCCCTTTGGTATCTTCTCAATTTTCCCCGTTCGCTTATTGTGCCAAACCTGCTTTTCAACATGAAGTGGCTCTGCCCCCTCTTCATAGCCTAAATCTTCTGCTTCATAACGGCTTACCTGTCGCACACTGCATTTACACCGCCAACCATTGGGTGGATAAAGCCAATCCCAAACCGGATCATCAACGGGTGCGGTAAACCCCACCCAACTTTCATGTTCTAAACGCTTATGTTCTGAACTCGACAAAGCATAGGTGAGATAGGGCAAAAATTCTTTATTATTTTGTGTGCGCTCCCACTCACCTGCTGCATGCGCACTCATGGTATTGGCCCAATAGACCGTTTCTAAACGCCGTGGGCTGCCCAATTGCACCACGCTCTTTTCACCAGTTTTGGGGTCAATGCTGGTCTTTTTACCCCACCAACCCTTTTCTTGTAAAATCGGCATCAGATTTTTTTGAAACTCTTGAAAAGGAACTTGATGCTTTATGGCTTCTCCAACCGCTCGCTTAAAATCATCCAAAATATCATAGCCCACCGATTTTGCCACCGTAAAGGAAAAGGCATGTTCTTCTGGTGCTATATCACGCCAATCAAAGCTTGGAACAAGTGCCTTGGCTTCAAAATAACGGGTGACCTCTTTAGGGGCGGTTTTAAAAAGTTCCTCATCCATGATACCCAAGCCCACGTGCAATCATTTGTACTTTTGCCAAGCGCGCTGCTAATGCGTGATGATCCATCTCACCTAGCAATTCATCTAAGCCTTTTAGGATATCCTCATAACTTTTTGCTTCTCTCACAAGCTTTTTAAAAGGCTCTAAAAGGGGTTCTAAGTCCTCTTCCCAGTCGCTTAAAGCTTCTTGTGAAAGTCGGTCCAATTCGTCGTGATGTTTTCCACCCTGCTCTTTTGCACCCTTGTCCTCTCTTGTCACAGAAACATCAAAAACACCTCCACAATCAGCACAAACATGAGCCTTTTCTCCCCTCTCATCATCAAGCGCATTATCAGGAGACTTTAAAACATCTTCTTCTTTTGTTGGTTGCGAAAAGCCAATCTTATTGCGCACTTCTTGCGCCCCAACACGCAAACCCAAGGGCACAAGTTTTTCCAGTGCATCACTAATCGCTTTAATATCTTCATTTTCCGAAATCGGCCAATAGACAAGGGGGGCGCGCTCTTGGCGTCCAAAATTAATCTCAACAAAAGGCACAATCAAATCACGATTAGCCGTTAAAGCTAATTGGCGTGCATCAGCTCTGGCAATATCATGGCGCACATTTTCATGAATGCGCGCTTGCGAAAAGGACGAACCATCATCCGTCGTCATGGTTTGCCCCAACACACCTTTAGAAATTTGTCGATCTAAATATTCCGCCTTAGAAGCAAACACCGCATTGCCACTGCCCCCTGCCGCTTCAATAAATTCAATCTCCATCTCTTTGGGAATAATCGCTGCCGCATCACTGGATAAATCACGCACTGCTTGAATGAGAACCCGTCGTTCCTCATGAGAAGAGCTTGCCCCATATTTACCCACACGCAACGGCATACCGTAAACTTCTAAGAAGGCCATCCAATCTTTCAGTGTATAAGACTTAAACAAAAAAGCCCAAGCTGCAAGCCGCGCAAGCCCAGAACGAATAGGCAAACCGCTTTTTAACTTGGGTCTGTGAATAGAAAATTTATAAGCAGGCAATTCACTTCCATTAAAAGACCCCTCTTCTTTTAAACGCAAATGAAAACCATCCCGCCGATCTAATTGAAAAAACCGCTGGTCACGCCATTTCCAAGCAACCGGCCACCATTCCTTGGCACTCTTGTCCCACAAAGTTTCAACAACCGCATAGCCTTTTCCCAAAGCATCTAACAAATCCGTGACATAATCATCAACAAAGGTAGGCGCACTAATCACTTCCCGCACCGCATCTGCTATCTTTTTGTCCTGTGCACTATTGCTTGCGGCAATCACTCCAGGCTCCACCCCTGTAAGGGCATTTTTACGCATGCCAAGCACAGCACGATAATGCAAATCACGCTCTTCCATATCATCGGCAAGTTGAAAAAACTGCTCTGGATGCCCCCGTGCTGCCTGTTGCAAAATATCAGCAAGTTGCGCAGGGGTGAGACCACTGACAATGGTTTGTGACCACACATCACGAATACCATTAACGGTAGGGCTTGCAACTTCTCGCTCCAACCCTTTGATATTCAGCGCCCTGCCCCACTGATCTAAAAGTTTTACCATCTCATCATCCCATCAATAAATCTTTGATCGCATTGTTGAAAAAAAAGGCGTTGAAAAGAGCGAGCTTTCATCAAAACGATAAGCCTCTCTCACAGGAGTATAATCATAAATTTCAGGAGTTTGGCGGCTGGCAAAATAAGCCAAAGCGCAAGCAATCGCGCTATCACCATGGCGCATAAAACCGTCACTGCCTTTAAAACGATGATTGTCTGGAATTTTCACAATGCCATTGACATAAGCAAGCGCTTGATGATCGGCAACAATGTCACTATCGCGCGGCAAAACAATCGTCCCATCCCCAAAAGCTTCCAAATAAGCCGGCATTTCCTTGCCATACCAACTTTGTGACAAGGGCACTTCCTTCACAAGAGCTCCATAACGTTGCGCCGCTTTTTCGGCTAAATAAGCCCCATTGCCCCGCGCATCTAACGCGCCGCCCATCAAACGCGGCAAACCATTCACCCCATAAAATAAAATCTCTCTTTGTTGATCAAACGGCGTATTGCGCAATTCCACCATAAACCGTACACGGCGCACCAAATCTTGTCCCACCTCCATCACCACAATCGATGTCGCATCGCCACTCCGCGCAAAATCAACACCAAAAACATGTTGGCGCCGCCGGTCAAGCCCAGCATGAAGAGGTTTTATATGCTTCTCACACCAAGCAAAAGCAGCAACACTTCGTTGATGTTCCGATTGATTTTTAAAATCATCCACACAAGCAAAACGCAACACTGCAATGTCAGGCGCGCAACAATTTTCAATCTGCAAACGTGTTAAAGCCGCCCCTTCTTGATCGGCTGGTATGGCATCTAATTCTTGGCGCATCGCAGCCAAACGCACCCCATAAGAGGCACGAATTTGCTCTTCCCATTGTTGCTCAGATGCTAAACTCCACACCTCCCCCTTCATGGCACAAACCCGTTTAAACAAGCCATTTTTAACAGCAACACCAAAGGGGTAACAATGCACCGAAAAAGGAACCTTACCTGCTTTCGCCTCACGGATCAGTTCATTGAAAGGATTGAGCACACCATTATGGGTGGAGATCACACGGATTTTTCCTCCCCAAATGAGCAAAGCATTGACAGCATCCAAAACAGCGCGCACATCTTGATGAAACGCCGCCTCGTCAATCACCACAATGCCCTGTAGTCCGCGAATATTTTCAGGGCGGCTAGAAAGCGCCTCAACCCGAAACCCCGAAGCAAAACGCACCCGATAAGCAGAGATATATTTTGTTGAACCATCCGCCCTTTGATCAGAGAATAAAAATTCCTCAACATCCCCACTATGGCTCGTAATTGCCGAAGCAAAATTGCTCACATAGCCAATAAATTCCCGCCCCTTGTCTTTGGTGTCACCAATATAAAAAACATTATCGCCCCTCGCTTCACGTGCCGCCGCCGCAATCAGTGTATCATCCAAAGCTTCTGCAAAAGTAATGCCGGTCCGCCGACCCTTTTCAACCAGTTTTAACGGGGACTTATCTTCAATCCATGCCCGTTGATGCGCCATCAAAACGCCTTCCGCTAAGGGATCACTCTCTTTGGGAAAAGTACTTCTCTGCCAAATATCAAAACCACTTTGATGATCAAAGACATGACTTTTTGAAAAGGGCTGTTCAGCCATGTTTTACCCCCAACACCTGCGCACGAATAGCTCGCGCTGTTTCTTCTGAGAGCCCCGCCGCCGCCGCTGCAGCGTCAACCGCTTTACTTGCTTTAGTGGTAAAATCCTTCTCTAATCTTTGCCGTCTGGTGGTCGACAAATGTTCAGCCGCCAAAACCCCTTTAAGCGCATTGGCCAATTCTTGTGCTGCCTTTGGCGAAAGGTTTTTCCCACTGCTCAACGTGGAAAAAATCAACTCCTTAATCGCTGCCGCCGTCAAAAGAGTGATATTATCAGAAGCTTTGGCATCAAAACGCTTGGAAAGACTTGCGGCAATTTCTCTTGTCTGTTCTAGGCGCCGTGACATCACGGCTAGCCGCAAAGAATAACGATTAAAACTCGAAAAGGAGGGAATAGAAAAGTTGAGACCCGTTTCCTTTCGTAAAGCCTTCAAAGCTGCTTTAAATTCATCATAAATGGCTTTTTGCGTCTTTTCACGCCCGTTTAAAGCCTCAGCAGCAGCAGCAATAATTTGATCACAAGCTTGCGGCAATAAATCAATCGCCGTTAAACGTCCACGCCCGACCTTGCGCATCCTTCACCTCGTCTTTTATTGATGAACGTTTAGGCCGCTTAATCCCCTCAATGGAAAAGCTTCGGTCTAAATGACGCGCTCCCCGTTCTGTTAATGCCGCAAGAAAAACCGAACCCACACATTTTAACGTAACAGCACCTTGATCTTCCATCCATGCCAATTCATTATGCACAAAATCGCGATCGCGCCTGATGCCATAACTGTATAAAAGCCGCTCAATCATCGCACTCGATAAAGTTTCACTGCGCTCACAAGCAAGCCCTTTTAAAATAATCAACCGCGCTTCTTCACGGATGATTTTATCCATATCTGCTTTCATTTCTTGGCATTCTCCAACAAAAATTCTTGCAAGCGCTCACCAATGGCTGCCACCGGTTGTAATTGTGCAGAAAGCGTGTTGAGACGACCATTCAATTTCTCCATATTCACTTCCAATCTTTGCAGCGCATCACGATCAGGCAAAAAGTCCATCTCTGTTTCTAACTTTTGCACACGCTCTTTAAGCGCCGTGATATCTTTCAGCATTTCCCGCGCACCGGAAGAAAAATAGGCTCTCAAAACCCCACAAATCGCAATAACCGATAACAATAAAGACAACCAGCCATTGGCAACACTGATATCCAAATTCACTTAAAAGTCCCCTCTCTTGTGCCTAAAATCGCCCGCTCCGCAGCTTTTCTACGCTGTTCACAAATCAATAAAGCAGCACGATCACGGCTCCAATAATGCACCACTTCGCGCGCATTCAAAGCACGCTCTGGCAATAAAGCTGGGCGGGCACACGCCATGCGAACAACAGGCGGCAATTCAACCGATAAAAAATGATAAGAAAGGCTACCCACCGGCTTGTGTGTTGAGCAAGCGCACACGCTCAAGCCCAATGCCACCGCCAGTAACCGGCAACTTCCCATTGACTTCCTCCATTTTCACAAGCTTTTGTTCCAAAGCCGAAATCACCCCTTGCGCTCGATGCTCAGCTTCCAACGCTGCTTGTCTTTGTCGCTCTTGTACAAGCAGTGCACGTGCTGAAGCCTTGGCAATCTCCAACTGCCAATACAAATCACGCGCCTTTTCCGCTTTTAAAATTTGCGCTTTCATAAAGCCAAAAGCCGCCAACATCACACTGACCAAAAAAAGCAGACCAAAAGACAGTTTTGAAAGTGGGCTAAACATTGCTTTTATCTCCCCACCTCGTTATCTCCACCCCATCATAGGAGCGGCTATGCCGCTTATGGGAATGTTTCCTATTAGAAAAATCCAACGAGCCAAAGCCACGGTGCACCCCCAGATTGCCAACAATAATCGCCACCATCGAAGGAATAGAAATGCTCGCCATATCAACAATATGCGGAGCCCCCCACAAACCACCAGAAACGAGCAAAAAAATAACCCCCCAAGCAAACCAAAAGGACCACCATAAATAGAGCCTAGAACCACGATAAGAAGGTTTCATGCCTTTACCTCGCCTCCAAGCCCCAAAAGCTTTTTAGCGCGGTTCAAATAAATCAAACGTTGCACAAGTCCATTCTTGCCCCCATTGATCGCCTTGGTAATCCCTAGATAATCATCTTGATCAGCCAGCCTATTCAAGCCTTTCATTTGCCAAAACCAAACAGCAGACCAAAGCGCTGCTGGAAACTTTTCCAGCTCTTCTGGAAAATCTTCACAATCAACCGCTTGTTCATCGACTGAGCGCCAAAACTTCGTAAAACGACGATAATTATTGCGCCCCGTCAACTGGATCAAACCACGCCCCTTAAAGTGCACCCCATCCCCAGGGTTGACATTGCCTAAATCACGCCGCCCCTCATAAGCGCGCCCTGAGGCATATTCACAAACGGTAAAAAAGCCATCACTCTCATGGGCACATTGGCTTAAAAAATGGGCAATACGCAACGGTGTTGTGAGTGCCCCATAAGATAAAGCTTTAGGCAACACGCGTGCCATTTCAACAATAATAAAATCTTGGCGCGCATGATGCGCCAATTTAGGCGCAAGGCGATGAAGAAAAGAGGCATCTATTGAAATCATAACAAACCACTCAATGAATAAAAATCCATTCGCAGTTTATCGGATTTCAAACCCCCAATATAAGCCTGACACTGTCAGTCAAAACTCTCAATACTCATAAAACTCTGAAAATAACGAACCTTGTGGTTCTTGCAAAGAAATTTTCTTCTTCAAGCGATAGGCTGTGCGCACATGCATACCAGAAACAGCAGCGGCAGCATCCACCGACCAGCCTTTTTGCAACGCTTGCACCATTTTTTGCCGCCGTTCAGCATCTCTGCCAAGGGGGATAAGAAGACGCACTCCCGAACCATTAAAACAAAAATGGTTGATGAGTTGCTGCGCCTCTTCAAACCCAACAATTTCAATCAACCAATCCGCACTCTCAAGACGCCCGGGTATATAAACTTCTCGTCCACCAAAAGCCCGCATCATATTCCATGCTGCTTCACTGCCCGCAACATCAGCTATTTCACGCAATAAGGCAGGAAAATCGCTATAGATTTCCTCTTGCATACATGCTTACCCCTCGCTTTTAACACCTTTACGGATTTTCCGCCCCCAAACATTCATAACTTCTCTAAAATCGCCCCCACTCATCTCACCCAAAGCTTTACCACTTAACGCCATAACACTTTGGTGAAAAGCCCCAAGATCAAACACAGCATCGGGATTCAAACACTTCCATTGGGCACACAAAATGGAAATGCTTGGTTTATTCCTCCATGAATCTTCGCGGTTTTTCCCTTTCCAGTCAACCCCACCCTCACGCTGCAACCAACCTTTCAACGCCTCAATAGCTCTGCATGCATCATCGCTATCGCGTAAAAAGCGAATATGATCAATCCCTGTCTGTCTTTTCACAAAGGCAAGCAACGCCTTATCTGAACGATCACGGATAATGCCAAGATTCCACCCAGCAATCCAGAGCGCCTGCAACTTCTTGGCATATTTTCCCTCTAAAAGCTTCACATTCGGCTCAAAACCAAACGCTTTCATTTCAGCGACGACTAAACGCTTCTCTAAAACACTCAAATCTTTCGCCGATTGCTTGCCCGTCAAGCGATAGAGCAGTGCGCGATAGGTCTCATCATCAAGACCTAACGCGCGTTTGCCCATATGAATAGCCGCTAAAGACATGGTATCCCCTTAATTTCCCCCCTTTTATGTCTTGGCTAAATCAAGCGTCACAGCCCGCCAAGGGCTTTCCAATGTATCGCGCTCATAAAAACGCACATATTCCTTAGATGTTGTCACACGAATAGCTTCACGGATCGCCCGCATCGCCTCTTTCCAGCGTGGATCATCAATATCCAAACGCAACAGCATAAAGATTTCGCCCCGATTCACCTTGCCTTCTTTATCCGTATTAAAAGCACGCGTAATAATCGCACGGATTTCAGGGCGTGCATCCGCAGACCATTCATTCAAACACTCATCAAGAAGGCTTTTGGCAATTTGCAATTGCGGTCCAAAATCAACACTTTCCTGAACTTGCACCTTAATACGTTGCAAACCATCAAAGCTTGTGTAAGTACAATTGCCCTTTTTGCCACGCCGCTCCACACCATATTCTTGCGCAAGCAAGCTATCAAAACCACTCAAATCCGCAATCGTATGGCTGTTAAAACGTGCAATCCTTGCCGATAACTCTTTCGCATAACCCATAACCTTACGTACCGTTTCGTCTTCTAATAAATCCGCAGGGCGGATCAAACTTACCGGCACCAAAGCCCCTTTTGCATCCTTCATATAACACGTACCATCAAGTTCAATTTGTGGATTCATTTTTGATTTCCTCCTTTTTTTCTTGAAACCGACGAAATGGTAAAACAGAACCCGATAAAGGGTCATATCCCGCTTTCAATTGCCAACGACACCGCATAAGCTCATGACCTAAAACGTGGTTATAGCCCGCTAGGCGGCGCAAATAATCATTCAATTCTCGAACATCTTTCGCACTCAGAAAAATGCCCTCCATTTCATGCTTGAGTAAAGCAGAACGCAAAGCAACCAAGCAATCTCTCACCATATAAGGGTTCCGTTCCATCATTTTCCTCCTCCAAAATCCATATGAATAACCGTTCCTTTCTCACCCTCATCACTCTTGGCATGAAGCGCTTGGCTACAACGTAAAGCTTCCACAACTTGCCCCTCCAAAACCGCATCAGCTTCGCTTAAGCGGTGAATACTCAGTTCCAATTCAAGCGATAACGCCAAATCAACACACAATTTAAGCGGCTCTCCAATATCAAAACCCCGTTGATAATCGTCATAAAGACCAACAAGCGTATTCGATAATTCCTTATTGCTTATCGAGATCATGCCAATTCCTCCACGTCACGGTTTTTCCATGCCGCTTTGACATGTTTCAAAGTCACCTCACACCCATCCCCAAGCGCTGCCATGCGTGCCAACATCATGGTTTTGTCAATTTGCCGCAAAGCTCCAGCCTTTAAGCCTATCCCTGTCAAAAACTTTATCGCACCAACATCTTCAATCCCCCAATCATGAATGCGCGCTGCAATATCCTCACTATAGGGCTTGCGCCGTTTCAAATGCATCGCCAATCGGCTTTTAATTTGCGCATAAGAGGGACCATTTTGACGATGAACCAACCGTCCAGAGATTTCATCATTGCCAACCAAAGCCAACCCCGTACCATTGATATCAACAAAGTGGCGCAACTGATTAATCGCTTCATCCGTTAAATTTTGCGCCTCATCAACGATCAACAACGTGCCACTGCCCACGCGCTCTAATTTCTTACCAATCGCACGTGTTAAGCGGGTGGGATTATATTCCACCACTTCCAATTCTGCTGCCATATCATTCAAAATACCATGAACACTACGCGTATGCGGGCTTGCTGTCACCAGATAAACATGCGGGCGGGTAGAGCGATAATGGCGGCAGGTTTCGGTCTTACCACTGCCCGCATCAAGCGTAATCATCACCATATCCCCCGTACTTTGTGCCAGTGTTAAAGTATCAATAATCTCACTGGCAATTCGATTCCTCTGAAAGGCTGGTTTTTCAGGGATCTTCTCCAAAAAACCCGCCGTTTCCTTTAAAACCTCAACCCATTGTTGAACCTTCGCATTTTGCTTACCCAATTGCCCCGCATAACTGCCCGCATACCATTGCGAAAACGTCCCATCCGGCATGCCTATGCGCCGCGCCACCTCTGCTTTCGACCAATCATTCATTTGCCCCAAAGCTCTCACCGCATCCACAAGCTCATTCCATAAAGCAATGTCATCACTGTTGCGGTTTTGTGCTGTTCCATTAGGCTGGATTTTAGGTCGCGCCCAAGGATTTTTATCGACCGTTGCATTTATCGCGTTTTTCATGTATATTCCCCTCTGTATTGATTTTAGACTATTGATAAGGGGAAGGGCTCCCACCCGCCCCTTATCTTTTGTCTTTAGAATGAACATTTAAAGCCGTACGCGATACTAAAACGGCTAACCTTGCAAATCCCCTCTCTTTCTCACACATCAGGGAACTTGCTAACTCCACGTATCTCACCCGATCAGGCAAAGACACCTAGAAACTTCATGTATTGATTAGACTTTTAAAGGATTAAGATTCCTCCCCCCTTTCTTTGTTAACGCTTCAAGCTGGTACGCGATACAAAACCAGCTTCCTTTTGAGAATTCTTATAACCCCCCCCTCTCTTTTCCTATTTCCTTATTCTATTGCTTGGGAAACTTGATCACCTCACGCCCCTCATCAGAGGCGGAAAGCTTTCTCAAAGCTTTATGCAAGTGTTGACTGAATTCTTCCTCCCCCAAAGCCTCATCATCGTCTGCTTTCAAAGCTAAATTCCCCACATGGTTTGGCATCAAGCGGCTCACCTTTGGCTTTATCGGAAGCTTCGATTTGAACGCTTCATCCTTTTTCTCAAGGCGCCCATAAACATCGGCCAAGTGATCAGGCGCAAGCTTTGCTGCCAACTGTTTTTCTGCTTTAACAGCCTTCACATATTCTTTACGCAAACGCCCATTCAAGCGCGCCGCCTGCTGGTCATAAAAACCTACATCACAAAGGCATGGTGCCAAACAAAGCAACCGATTGTTCAAATCATAAACCCGTAAATCTTGATGCAAATTATCCGGATCAAAGCGTACAATCACCTTTTGCCCCGCATGCTCATTCAACGCCCGCGCCCAATAACGATTGCCATAAAAATGGATCTCCCCCGTACCCTTTTGCGCACGCAACGCCTCTGAGGTTAAAAGCCATAAAGCCCGTTGTGCCGCCGTTGCTTGCCGAATAATCGTTCCCTCGGCTTGCAAGCTCTCAGTAAAAGTCTCATCAAAACTGCGCCCCGCACAATTAACCGCCTTACGCCCTGCTTGCGCATTGTGTGCACAAATTTGCGCACCAACATGGGCTTTAAACGCTTCAAATCCTATCGCGCGCTTGCCATAATCTTCAGGCTTGGCATCCGGTTTATTGCCCGTATAAGCCCCCGCACAAAAGGGATGTTTCGAAATCGCTTCTGCCAGATCACGCCATGCCCGCTCAATCGGTTTAGACTGTCCGCTATAAGGGGTGGTCCATTGCAATTGCACACCCAAACTCGTCAAAAGCCCCTGCGGATCATCCGGCTTAATCTTAAAACGAAAACGGTTTTGCACACCTCCAGAAATCCACTTGCTGGTAAAGGCACGCCCATTATCCAAGGTCATACGCTCCGGTATCCCATAAGCTTCCACCATGTCCCCAATCACCAAACGAACAATTTCCCAACTCTCAGCATCTGACAGGCGCCAAGATAAAATCTTGCCCGAATAAAGATCTTGAATGGCAATCAAATAAAGCCGCACAGGCTTCTCTGTCCAAGGAACATTCACAAAAACATCCAGCTTATGTCCATCCATATTCACTGCTTGCAATGCATGCAAACTTGAGCGATCACGCCGTTGGGCTGGATAAAGCTTTTTTGCCTTTTCTTCTCCCTCACGCGCTAAAACCACAACCGCTTTGGAAATTTGCGCCTTAAAACGACGCCGCAAAGCCCGCTCAGAAGGAATGGGCTCAAAACCCCGCTCCTGCGCAACCGAAACCATGCGCCGATAACACGCCGAAAAAGCAGGTTTAGAGGGGCGCAAATAATCCGAACAAAAAACCTCCCACGCCCCCTCATGACACGGCGCAAATTGCGAAACATTCTCCTCACCATAACAAGGCGCTAAAGCTGCCAACCAATCAGGGCGCTCATACCCCTCCACCATCTGCCGCCAATTAAAAAGCGACATCCGGCTCACACCAAATTGCACCGCACTCAAACTTGCCGCATCATGCACACCCATACCGGCATGGAGCAAATCTTCCCAAAAGCAAAGTGCCTTCAAACGCTCTTCACAGCGCCTTTTATGCGCCTTGGAAAGCCCCTCATAACGCACCCAAATACTTGTCTTTTGCTCCCCTTGCGTTTGTTTCACATCAACAGCCCCACCAAACCGCACAAACAATGCCGCCCGCGCCCCCTCCGGCAATAAAGAAATGTGATACTCCCAAACCGGCTTGGTTTTGCCTAATGTTTGGCGAAACAATTGTGTATTCAAACGCCATTTCTTAAGCGCAAGATTGTTGAGACCGATCTTTGTTTTCGGCAACCCTGGCAAAGCTGCCTCAGCCAATTCGGCAATAGTAAACCATTCCTTCATGGCTGCCCCCTTTTAATGCGAACCGGCGTTGCGCGCATGGCTTTCAATTGCGCTGCAATCTCCCGCTGTTCCTGCTGCAACCGCGCAATTTCTGCTAAACGTGCCTCATCCCCTTGCAACAGCAACAATCCATCTTCACTCACCACCTCATCCCAGAGCCAAAATGCCTCTGTCGCCCGCACAAATGCCTTAAACCGCGGCAGGGAAATATCCACCTGCTTACTTTCCGCAACATACGCATCCAAACTCGCCTTACTTAAACACCCAATCCCTAAATAATGCGCCATACGCTCCGCAATCACACTGCGCTCATGCCGGCATTCTCTCAAAGCACGCGCCATCGCACGCTTAATGCGCGAGCGAAACCGCCCTAAATCAATCTGTGCAACGGGTTCGCGGCAGGGAAAAACCGGCTTTTGAAAAAAATCAAGCTGCCCGCAACCATGCCTCTTCATGCCTGCTCCTCCCCCGATTGCTTGTTCAAATAATCATAAAACCGCGCCTTTGTCTGCGCATCTGCTCTCTGCCAAACACCCAATAACTGAGCAAAAACCCGCTCTTGTTCATTGATTTGTGGTGGTGTATTAACGCCATTGACCAAATCAACAGCCCGCCGTAAATCTCCCTCAACCTGTTGGAGCGCAATCGCCACCCGCCGTTGCGCAACCGGCTCCATCTTTGCTAATTTTAACAACTGCGCTTGATTATCAGCCAATGCCGTCCCCCGCAAAACAGAGCGTAATTCTGGCTGTAGATGCTGGGCAATACAGTTAAGACGTTTTACAACATCTTGAGAAAAACCAATGCGGTCCGCCACATGTTTAGCAAAAGATAAAGTTCTCCTCTTGCCATCTTCTCCCTCCATTTGAGCAATAGGGTCAACTTGACCCAATTGCTTTAAATGTGCATCACCACCGATCAAAGGTGCAACTTGCACCTTTGATTTTCTATCACCACCACGTTGAATCTCCCCATACTTCTTTTCCCACAATTCACGGTACGTCTGCACAAACAAAGCGCGGTCAATCACTGACAATTCATTGCGAAAGAGGTTTTCTGCCACTTCTAAAAGCGCAGCATTGTCCTTATCAGCCTGCACCACAACTGCATCAATGTCACTATAGCCCAAAAGCTCAGCAGCACGAAGCCGATGCGCACCAGCTATAAGCGTATAATTGCCTTCCTTAGCATTGGGGGTATGGCGCACCGTAATCGGATTCATCAATCCCTCCCGCACTATTGATTGTGCAAGCGCCTTGGCATGCTCATCATCTACAGGGCGTATACGCTCCGGTACCACAATCACATCAAGAGCAAGCTTTTGAAACTGTGCCATCACGCC
>NZ_JBHIRD010000023.1:0-23449 GCF_042196905.1 Bartonella sp. AA89HNZF | reverse complement strand
ATGGTGTGATAACCAGTCACTTTTGCATTCCCATAAACAGAACCATAGACCTTAACATACCCACCCACGCTAGCATTCCCATAAACCTTGCCATAAATTTTAGCAGCGCCACTAACAACAGCATGATCATAAACTACCGCCTTGCTATGAATACGAGCATTTCCTGATAATTTTGCATTGCCATAAACCCGCGCCTGATGATAAACCCAAGCATTATAAGAAAGATGCGCATTGTCATAAACATGAGCATTTGCATAAACGCGGGCACGGTCACATACATGGGCATTGCCATAAACACTACCCATTATAATAGCATTATTAAAAACCTTGGCATTTTCATAAATATGGGCAGGATTTAAAACAAGAGCATTATCATAGATCCAGCAATTGCCATCATGAGAGAGGTTACTTTCATTTTCAATAAAACCACCCAAGGCACCAGCCTTAACATCGTCAAAATCCCTTAATGCTTGGATGCGATAAAGAGTTTGATTATTAAATACACGTGTCTCATTTGTGAGTGCAAACTTTTTTTGCATAGCACAATTCCTTTATAAATAGATTTGAATTTTAGAATGAAATGTTTAAAGAGGGGCGCCCCCGCCGCGCCCGCGCGTCATTTACACAGTTGTAAAAACAATATCACCAGTGATAACGGGTTCTTTATAATTGCCACCAATTTTGGTATCACCACCAATCTCAGTATAGCCAATTACCTTGGCATTGCCATAGACATGAGCATCACCATGGACCTTGCCATAAATTTTTGCATTGTCATAAATGCGAGCATCATCATAAACCTCAGCATTATCAGAAATTAAAGCATTATTGGAAACCCAAGCGCCACCATAAACCTTGCCATAAACCTTGGCATTGTCATAAACGCAGCTCCTATCATAAACATGGGCATAACCAGTCACTATAGCATTCCCATAAACCTTGGCTTCTCTATTGACCATAGCAGCGCCACAAACATGGGCATTATCGCAAACCCTAGCATTATCAAAAACTATAGCATTTTCATAAACATGGGCATTATCATAAACCTGAGAGGTTCCTAAAACACGTGCTTTATCATAAACCTCAGCATTGCCATAAATTCTAGTTTTATCAAGAAACTTGCCATAAATAGTGTCATAAATTTTTGCATTTCCATACACTTTAGCATGTCCAAAAATATCACCATAAACCAATGCGTTCTCATATACTTGCGCATTGCCATAAACCTCAGCTCTAATATGCACGCTAGCATTGCCATAGACCCTTGCATTTTCATAAATTTTTGCAGATCCAGTAATTTTTGCATTATCCGAAACATGGGCATTATCGTAAATACGAGCATCACCATAAACCATGGCATTGCCACCGACCCAACAATCACCATTATGAGCTAAATTTGCAACCTTATGTATAAAGCCGCCTAGATCACCAGCTTTTATATTAGCAAAATCCCTTAAAGCCCGAATGCGATAAAGAGTATAATCACCAACCTCTATTGTCTCTCCTGTAAATTCGTATTTTTTTGCAGGCTCTTGTTGATTAGCAAGCGCAGTTTCATTTGAAATATTAGAGATAACGGGGGTGTTTTTTACTGTATTTTTCATAATTAAAACCTTGTCGTAATTAAATTTTCTATTAACAGCCTATAGAGGGCATCGGGTGCTAGAAAACACGGCGACAAGTCCGCTGCTTACACTTTTCTCATAAAGAGTATTGTATGGTGTAAACACACCCGACAAAATCCTCATATACTAACAAAAGTATAAAAGATAGCCAATTTTTAAAAGCGTTGGAAAGATTGTTTCGTAATCTATCCGCTTGTCGTTTCAAAGTGTTTTCTAATCACTTGAATATTCATATAATAAAATACGTATTTATTGTCAAACAATATTTTATCTTTTTTGATATTTTTTTGTATTTTTTTAAATACGTTGTGTATTGATAATATCTTATGCCTATTAGTTGCTTCTTTTATATTTATATGCTTTTAAAGCTATATTATTGGCTTTCTTAAAAGATTGCGTTATTTTCTGAATCTATACATTTATAATATTTAGAAACGCTCTCATGATGCGTATTTTAAACTTTATAACCTATCAATTTTGTCACTAAATGAATTTTAAATTTTTTGTGAATTTTGTTTATAACATATTTGCAACTTAACAGCTTTTTATAGAGATGGTCTTTATAACCAATGCATTCATTTGCATTATGATTATAAAACCTTGCTGTTTTTATGCATTCTCTATAGCTGTTATATGCTTTATAGCCATGGCATCATTTTTCATGTTCATAAGAGAAACGATAAATAGGATAATTACGATTTATAGACTGTTATGAAAACATCTCAATAGAAACTGATAATTATAGAGATGAGCAAAATCTCTTTTAATAGACCGTGTCAGTGTTGTCAGTTCCTTTTAAGAGCCTCTATTATTTTTTTTATGAGTAAAAATTAAAAACATTATATTTCAATATTTTAATATCTTTAAAACATAACCCATATCAAGAGTACAATCTTAAAAGATAACCAATGATGTGAATTGATTAAAACCTGTCAGTTATGTGTCAGTAAATTGAACTGACAAAAGTGATCATTTGAGTGAGTCATTAAAACGTGTCTTATGAAAAGCATAGGAAAGTAAAAACTGATTACGTTATCAAAATCCCTTTTATGAATTTTATCAGTTCTTTTGAATGATAACCTTATGATTTAGAGAATGATTACAACGTGCTTTATAAAAAGCATGTGATCCTTTAAAGCCTTTCAAAAGATGGTTTATAACTCATAAGAAATGCTATCAAGATCATTATAGTTATGAGTTTTGAAGGGGTTTTGAGTTTTGAGGGTTGCCCCTTTTAGATAAAAAAACGATAAAAAGTAAAAACGTTATTTTTCAATAGGTTAAGATTTTACAGATCTTAAAAAAACAACTCATATTGATAACACAACCTATAAATTCAACTAATAATATACGTTTTGAAGGGGTTTTGACGGTTTTTACACCTTCAAAACCTATAAGTAAAATGAATATACATAACTCTCTTTAAACAAAGCTTTTGAAAACAATAAAGCACTCATTTTAGATTACGGTATAATCTTTTAAAGGCAATGTAAAAAAATTTAATTCATTTTAAGAGTGGGTTTCTTAAAAGTCTTAAAGCAATCCAAATAAGAGTATTTAAAAGTGCAAATGATTTCTTTTTAGAATAACGCATATAAACACTCTTTTTAAAGATTGTATGTAATCAACTTAACAAGAGAGGTATAGATTATGGTTATAAGCTCTATACCCCTTGTAAGGTTATCACTCTCATTATGTGAGCATGCTTTATAAGTTATTCGGTTTCTCTTATTTCTAATTTTGGTAGGTTCTTAACAATTTTCATTGTTTCTAAACTTACGGTAATAACCCTCTGCAATAACTCTAGAGGGTAGGCAGGGTTGCCAATGGTTTCAACAGCATAGTGATTAGCATCATTAACAATACCACTCTTTTTATCTGTCTTAACGCATTGACGCCCCATAACCGATTCAAGAGAGATATCTGTCATGATGATATTGCTATTATAAATAACAGTTGATTTATTCTTTTCCTTACTATCCTTAATTTTTGCGAATTTCATTTCAGTTACATAATAGAATTTTTCGGGATTAGAGATTTCTGTCTGTTTTGGATTACCCTTTTTAAAGGTGACAGGATAAGGTTCTACAGTTTCATAGTTTACGTGCAAATGACCGAGTTCACGCCCTGCTGTCACAAATTTCCAAAAATCATCAGCCGTTTTTACGCAAGGGATACGAGGCAATTCTTTGCATAAATTATCAGCATAACGGGTGCGATAATCTTCTGAATGCAAAAGACCGTAAACATAATAAAACAGATCATCTTTAGTGTTTTTTCATTAGGATAAGCGGCTTTTAAATATGCTAATCCTTCATCAGTTATAGCATTACGCATTTTCTTTTTTCTTATTTTAGTAAATAAGCGATTGTCATGCTATTTTTCTTATCAAGCGATAATAATGGATAGTTTTTTGTTGTCTCTAATATGTAACAGTTCCAATAAATTTGGTATATTCTATGAATAACAGTCTTTACTTGAAGCTCAAGATTATATTACATGCAACACCTTAAAATTAAGAAGCATATTAGAGTGTATGATTGTCATTTAACAGTGTCATTGTAAAATCTTCAAAAGCGGGGGAAATGATATGGTTTGCACAACACATAAAGCAGGTGTATACAGTACAGTCTATGCTTTTTTCTCAGATGTTATAAGTATTATTCTCATCAAAAAATTAAAAAATTGTTACGCGGTTGGCGATTTTTTCTGTGACGCTGACGATATGGTTCATTTTGTTGCTCATTTTGAGGGCACAATGAATGCATAGATTTTTTTTCACTTTTGTTTTTGCGGCTATTTTGTGCCTTTTCTCGTTGGCGAGTTTTGCCCAAAACATTCGTGAGAAAGCGATTAATCAATCAGAGAGCATCCAACGACAACAAACGCAACAACAGCGTTTTCAGCAATTGCAGCGTAAAAACAAAACCCATGAGGTATTTTTGCCAGACGATGATACCATATCTCCCTATGGTGCTTCGCCTAGTACAACCTGTTTGCTGATCAAAAGCATTGAATTTGTTGATGTTCAGTTGATTTCTCATACCGACCTTCATGAAGCCATTTCTCTTTGGGAAGGACGGTGTTTGGGGATTGCCGAAATCAATAAAGTGCTCAAAGCGGTGACCAAGCTTTATATGAAGCGCGGCTATATTGCGGTGCGGGCTTATTTGCCTGAGCAAGATTTAAGCGGCGGTCATCTCAAGATTGTTGTTGTTGAAGGTGTGATGGAAGATATTACCCTTGATGGGCATAAAGTTGGAAGGAAATCTCAAGGAGAAATCACCACGGCTTTTCCAAACCTTATTGGAAAACCGACCAATCTGCGCCAGATAGAGCAAGGGCTTGATCAAATCAATCGGCTTTTCTCACGCCAAGCCACCATTAATCTTGGTGCGGGGAGCAATTCGGGTGGTTCGATACTCGATGTTCATATTGAAAAACAGAAACCTTGGCTTATTACGCTTTCCAGCGATAATCTTGGCGCTAAAGCAACAGGGCTTTATCAAACGCGCTTGAGCTTTTCTTTTGATGATCTGTTGGGGATCAATGATCAATGGTCGTTGAGCTATCAGCGTTCTATGGATGGTAGTCCGTATCATTTTTCTCACAAGCGTCCCAATAGTGATACTCTAACGGGATCATTTTCTCTTCCCTATGGCACTTGGACAACAGGTTTTGATGGGACGTGGAGCCAATATCATTCGAGTGTTAAGGGAATATTTTCCGATATTATGACTGCGGGTAAGTCTTTATCGCTTACACCGTGGATTTCACGGGTTATCGACCGTGATCAAGAGGGAAAGACCTGGCTTACAGGACGGTTGACATGGAAATATTCTGATAATTTTATTATGGGCAGTCGGGTTGATGTTTCCAGCCGTAAATTGGCTATTGCAACCTTTGAGCTTGATCATTCGCGCAAGTGGCTTGGAGGAGAATTAAGCGCGCATATAGGGTTTCATAAAGGGTTGGCAATTCTTGGCGCTTATGACGATAAAGAGCAAGAGAATGCAACAAAAAATTCACCCAAAGGGCAATTTTCCAAATTGTCTTTTTCCCTAGGCTACGTGCGTTCTTTTTCGCTCAAACAGTATAACTTTCGCTATAACACGCTGTTTTCAGGACAATTATCACCCGACACGTTGTTTAGTTCAGAGCAAATATCGCTTGGTGGTAGTTCCTCTGTGCGTGGGGTGCGTGAGGCGATTTATTACGGCAATAATGGGGCGTTTTGGCGCAATGAATTGTCGCTGTTGTTGCCAGGTTTTTCTTCGAGAATGGGGCGTAAATTTATGAGCCAATTTGCCCCTTATATGGCGCTTGATCTGGGGGCTGTAGCCAATGATGTAAACAAAAACAGTTTTGGCGGGAGCCTCGTTGGGGCAACTCTTGGTTTCCATGCAACCGGAGACATTACGGATATTGATGTATCTTATTCGAATATTTTAACCCAATCGACAGTGCGAGAAAAAGGAAATGCGACAGGGTTATTTCAAGTGCGGGCATTATTGAGATTTTAGAGCAAAGGGGCGGTAAAAATATCGCTGCGCTGTTTAGATCCCTTTGGGTTGTTTTTTTAAGAGATAAAGAATTTTATGAGGAGCTGAAGATGCGGGGATTGAAAAATCAAAAGCATAGATTGGGATATGGATACAAGCTATGGCAGCGCGTTCTTTGTGTTTTGCAGCGAGGGATCCATAAAGGGCTTTCACTTGTTTTAAGTTTTTGCTTAGCTTTTCAGCCTTTGTTGTTGCAAGCACAGGCGCTTGGAGCGCGAAGTCCTGTTGCACAAGAGAGCCAAGGGATTAAAGCAGCTGATGGGGTTGGCTCTGTTTTCCGCCCCACGGTGGGGAAAGCCGGCAATGATGTGCCGCTGATTGATATTGTTCGCCCCAATGGACAGGGTCTTTCTCATAACAAATATGACAGTTTCAATGTTGATACCCATGGCGTGATTTTGAACAATTCGACTGAGGAGGTTTCGCGTTCACAGCTTGGGGGATTGGTGCCTGGCAACGGCAATTTGCGTTATAGCGGTGCAGCAAAGGTTATTCTTAATGAAGTGGTGAGTGCCAATCGCTCGCGTCTTGAAGGCGTGAGCGAAGTACATGGGCATATGGCGGATGTTATTATCGCCAATCCCAATGGGATTACCTGTAACGGTTGTGGCTTTATTAATACACCACGGGTGACTTTATCGACCGGACAACCGATCATTGGAGCCGATGGCGCTTTGAGTGGGTTGCGTGTTGAGGGTGGAGATATCACTATAGGCTCTCGTGGGGCTGATGGGAGTGCATTAGATATTTTTGATCTTGTTTCGCGCAAGATCAGTGTCGGGGGTCCCATACAGGTCAAAGGAGATTTGGCTGTTATCGCGGGGCGCAATCATTTTGATTATGACAAACGCGAAGCAACTTCTCTTGGTTCTGATGGCAAAGAGCCGGAATTGGCGATTGATTCCAGTGAGTTTGGTGGAATGTATGCGGGGCAGATCCGCGTGATTGCCAATGATAAAGGTGCGGGCGTTAAGATGCGCGGAGACATGGTTGCCAATGCAGGCGCCATGAGATTGACAAGTGATGGCAAGCTGGTGATTGCCAAAGCACGCGCCAAAGGAGCGGTGAAGGCTCACTCCCACCACGACAGTGTGCATGTGAAAGATCTGCTTTTTTCAGAAGAAGCAGTTGAACTGAAGGCTTTGAAACATGTTGAACTGGCTGAGCAAGCTCGCGTTGCGGCAAGCGGTGCTGTTGATGTGCACGCCGATCTGATCAAGCTCCAGTCTCATGCTCTTCTAGCAAGCGGTATTGGGAGTGATGGTAAACAGTCAGCGACGGGTTCTTTGCATTTACAGGCAGCAAAGCTTGAGGCGGGGAATGGGCGGATAGCCGCCGGTGATCTTTTAGAGATCCAAGCAGCAACAATTGATCTGAGCCGCATGCAAGACAATGATCAAACAGGGGTTTCTTCCCTTGGCGATCTGACCATTAAAACCAATCAAATCAGCGCTTTAAACAACCATATTGGTGCCAAGGGGAATATTGTCTTGAGCGCCGATGATGGGCTCACTGTAGGCGCTGGACATTATAGCGCCGGCGGCTCTCTTTTGGTGGAAGCAGCAGAGCTTACATCACGCGCGCGCTTAGTGGCAGAGCAAAAAGTTGACCTTTATGCGCATCACGGTGCCCTGATCCAAGAAGGCACTGTCTGGTCTAATGGGGAGATAACGCTGGATGCCCATGGTGCCCTCAATCATACGGGTGATATTATCAGTATGCAGCAGGTTGCATTGACAGCGGGTGGCATGCTCACAACCGGTCAAGAGAGCACGATTTTAAGTTATGATGTGATTTTGAGTGCTGATGCTTTAACCCAAGCAGGGACTGTGGAAGCTCAAGAAGGAGCATTAACCCTTCAAGTGCGTGATGGGGTTGCAAATAACGGCACAATGCGCGGTGAGAGTGTCGATGCTCATATTGGTGCATTTACCAATCAAGGGACGTTTATTGCAACCGATGATTTGCATTTGATGGTAAGCACACAAGAAGGCGCCGATCCGCAACAAGCCTTTCTGAAGAATACATCCGAAGGTGTCCTTCAAAGTGGTGGTGTTTTTGTTGTGATCGCAGGGCAATTAGACAATGCCGGTGTGCTTGGCTCTAGTGGTGAGAATGTTGCCCTCAATGTGGCAGGAAATGTCAGCAATAGCGGGCTGATTTACGCCAAAAAATCTATGGATCTATTCAGTGATGGTGATTTAACCAACACACAGGGCAGAATTATTGCTGAAGAGGCTCTCACCATTGGTGGGCTGAAAGAGATACGTGCTGGTCATATAAACAATGAGGCTGGTCTTCTCAGTGCTTTAGCCGGTGAGATGAAGATTGTTGCAACGTCTTTTGTCAATAAAAGCGCTGAAACGACAAATTCAGACCAACAAAACGCTACACATGATGAAGGTGCGCATGTTTTAGCGCGGGATGGTTTGCGCATTGATGTGGGCAGTTTTGAGAATGTTGATGGTCTCATTTCTACGCAAGGGGCAGTCAATATTGTTGCTGATAGTGTGATCCAAGCAGGGCACATAGAGATTGAGCGTGGTGACCTTCAACTGACCAGCCACGGTGATTTAAGCAATAGTGGCACGATAGAAAGCAATGATATCATTGTTTTGCATGCGCAAACAAATCTCAGCCAAACGGGGCGCATTGTCTCTAAAAAGCGGATAGAGCTTTCCAGTGATGGCATATTGACAATGGGCGAGACAAGTGAGGTTGGCGCCTATGATGTAACGCTGAAGGCAGGCACACTCACCCAAGCAGGGCTTGTGGAAGCGCAAGGCGGAGTACTTACTCTCAACAGCCATGATGTTTTAAGCAATTCCGGTATCATGGTGGGCGGTGTTGTTGATGCAACTCTCGGGTCTTTAGCCAATTCCGGTCAGCTTTTAGCCAGTGACAGTTTTACGCTTATAGCAGAAAGCCATGATCCGTCATTGGGGCAAGTTGCTCTGGTTTTAAATGGTGAAGACGGAGTTCTCAAAAGTGGTGGTGCTTTTGTCTTAACCGCAGATGTTTTGGACAATGCCGGCAGTATTGGTTCAAGTGGTGATGGGGTTGCGCTCAATGTGAGCGCTGATCTGAGTAATAGCGGGCTGATTTATGCCAAGAAATCTGCCATTTTCTCCTTAGATGGGGATTTTATTAATAAGTTTGCCGATGTCATTGCTGAAGACAATCTCATCATCCGTGGTTTAAGTGGAGAGCGGGCTGGTCATGTGATCAACAGCTCGGGTCTTTTAGAAGCCGTGTCAGGCGATATGACCTTCGATGTCTCAGCGCTTACCAACATGCGTGAAGGTGGAGTTGAAGTTAGCGATAAAGTGGTTTCTCACAGTTACGTGCGAGGAGAATGGGAAAATATCCCAAATGTTGATAAACACACAAGGATCAAGAAAAATATCGACACTACGATTATTCGTCAGCAGCCTCATTTTACCAATAATGCGGCACAGATTTTGGTAGGGCGTCATCTCACGGTCCATGCCGGTGATATCCGCAATAGCTATAGTTTGATTGCTGCTAATGGCAACATTGAGATGCAGGGTGATACGCTGCTCAATGAGGGGCGTGATTTAATTGAAACAACCAAGATTGTAACTGAAACACGCTACAGATATAAGCAATGTAGTGCCACAAATCCAGCATGTATAGGGCAAGGTGCAGAAGAATGGGATGGTCCTACTTTTACCCAAACACTCAAACGCACTTATGATGCTGTTTATGGCACGATTGAAGCTGGTGGCACGCTTGATGCCAAGTTGACAGGCTATATTGACAATCATGCGGTGCGTGAGGGGGTTGAGCAAGTTGGCTTAAGCTCTGGCGATAAAGGGTTGGCTGGTGTTAAAAACACCGATTTTGACGGTTCCAAACCACTGATTGGTGATGATCGATTGGACGGTATTATCAATGGTTTGAAAGGGCACAAAGGGCTTTTTGCACCAAGCACAAAAACACCCGCACCAGAATCCATACAAGTGCCAACGCAAGATGGGCTTAACTCTGTCAAGACAGAATTGGCTCAGACCCAATCACCGGATGTGCCGTTTTTAGTTGAGACGCGACAGGACTTTATCAACCCAAGTAAATTTTTGGGATCGGACTATTACTTAAAAAAGATTGGCAATTATAAGCCTGAGAACGTGTTTAAAAGATTAGGGGATGCTTATTTTGAATATCGTCTGGTGGGTGAGCAAATCTTTGAGCTGACAGGCAATCGCACTCTTCTTGATGTTGAAGATCCCAATGCTCAAATGCAAAGGCTCTATGACAATGCTGTGGAGCAGCAAGATCCCTTGGGGTTAGAGCTAGGCAAGCCCTTAACGCCTCAGCAGATTGCTGGGATCAAAAAGGATATGATCTGGCTTGAGACCCACCTTGTCGATGGACAAGAGGTCTTGGTACCCCACGTTTATTTGGCACCAAACACTTCTTTAGCACAAGATGTTTATGGGGCAAAAACGCAGCAAGGAAACCTTGCCAGTGCACGTTTGAAAGGCAATGGCGTCACTATAGAGACGGACCGTCTTACCAATAGCGGCACCATATCAAGTAATGGTGCATTGCATGTTTCGACTACGCAAACTTTGTTTAATGATGGTGGTTTTTTGCTTGGCAGCGGTGCTGTAGATCTCAGCAGTGGCGATCTTTTAGCCAATTCTTCCGGTGTTATTCTGGGGGATATCATCACCCTCAATGCGAAGACAATCATTGATGGTACTGCAAAAATCCGTGACACGAATGAATATGGTTTTGTTGATCGCAGTGGGCAGCAGGCTCAAATCATTTCTATACAGGATTTAAACATTCACTCCCTTGGCGATTTAAGCATGGGTGGTGGCCAATGGAGCAGTGGCGGTCCGATGACGGTGATTGTCGATGGTTCTGCTACGTTTGGTTCATTAGTGCTAGAGAGTGACCATAAGGAGACATTGGAAAAAGGGCATTATAACGCCCAAAGCAGTGAGCACCGTTTGACAGAAGTCAACAGTGATGGAGATTTGACCATTGTCACAGGTGGTGAACTTAACCTTGGGGGAAAGTTTAAAGCCAAGGGCAATGGGGATTTCACCAGTGGTGGCGCTCTCAACGCGATTTCAGAGCAAGATTTTAACAGTTTTGATTTGGATCTGAGGGGCAAAGAAGGCGACAAATCGAAGCAAAAGAATAAGTTTCGTCAACAATCAACAGAAGTTACTACAAACAAAACCACGATAGAAACAGAGGGCAACCTCTCCATGCATGCGCAAAATGGGGATCTCACGCTTGATGCGGCAGGGCTATCAAGTGGTGGTCAGACGCATTTGGCATCAGATACGGGAAAAATCAAGTTTCTCACCAACAAGGATCAAGATTTTAAGGATGTTTATCAGCGTAATGAAAACCTTGTGTGGTGGAGTGAGAGCGATAAAGGTTACCTTAAGGAGACCATCGAGCATGTCACCATAGATGCTAAGGGTGGCATAAAGCTTGATGCGGGTGATGGCTTTGTTGTTGAGTATCAGGCAACCGGTGATTTAGACAAATCCCTTGAGCAATTGTCTCGCTCTCCAGGCATGGCATGGATCAAGCAACTGCGTGATGATCCAGAATTATCCAAGCAAGTGGATTGGCAAGCAGTTAAGGCTGAATTTAAAGACTGGGATTATAAAGCCCAAGGACTGACAGAAGCCGGTGCGGCTCTCGTGGCATTGGCTGTCACGGCGGTTACGGGTGGAGCAGCCTCGGGCGCTGCCAGTGCCATTACCGGTGCTTTGGGGCTTGGCTCGAGCACCGCCATGAATGCGGCGATACAGGCTGGTGTCCAAGCGCTGATTAACAAAAGCGCTGTGGCTCTTGTCAATAATCGCGGCAATATTGCCGGTGCCTTGCATGAGCTTGGCTCTTCAAAGAATATTCTCAGCATTGTCTCGTCGATGTTGACAGCAGGCTTAACCAGCCAACTAACCGAAATGGCTGGTGTTGGACAATCTTTGCCCAAAACGGCTCCTCTGGTTGATCGCATCACCCGTGAGGCGGAAAAGAACTTGATCAAAGCCGCCATTGGCACAGGCGTGCAAACGGCTCTTGAGGGTGGTTCTCTTGACAAGAACTTTTTTAACAATCTGCGCATCGCCCTGTCTGATACGGTTGGCAAATCGTTGGCGGAAGAAATCGGTACCGCCAAGGCAGAAGGCAAAATAGATACGGTCACGCAGATCGTTGCCCATGCAGGACTTGGCTGCTTAAAAGGCGCGGTTGCGAGCGGTGCTTGCTCTGCCGGTGCTGTGGGGGGTGCTGTGGGCGAAGCCACTGCTATGCTCCAGTTTCAATTGTGGGTGCAAGGCATTGTGAAAGAGGAAATGGGGGACCTAAACGGTCGCACCCCAACTCCGGAAGAGGAAGCGCGTATAAACGCAAAGATTGATGCGCAGTTTGCTGACTTTAGAGACCACACCATTGATGTTGCACGGGCTGCTGGGGGCGTTGCTGCTGCCCTTGCCGGTGGCAATGTTGATGCCGGCGCCGATGCCGCAGGTAATGCCGCTGCAAATAACTTTTTGGGTAGTGCACAACGCGCTCAGATGAAGAAAGAGTTAGAAGAGTGCCCTGATGATCAGTGTCGAAGAGATGTTAACGAAAAATGGTTCGAGATTGATGAAGAGCAAGATAGGATTTTTGGGATAGGTCTTGCGAAGGGTATGATTGTTGGTGCCGTAAAAGCAATAGGAAACGGAATATCTGAGACAGCTCATGACGTTAAAGAATTAGGATCGGCAATAGGAAACGGAATATATGCGACAGTTCATGACGTTAAAGAATTAGGATCGGCAATAGGAAACAGTTCAGTTGATGAGATCTATCAAAATGCCCTTCAAGGCGTTGGAACAGCAAAAGCTTGGGCCACGAGTGGGCATATATTTGATGATGTCTGGGAAGGTGCTGGTCAACTCTGGGAAGGAGTTGGTCAATTCTGGGGAGGTGTTAAGGATTCCTTTAGAGGGCGTATAGATCACATAAAGGATTCCTTTGGGGGGCATATAGATCACATACATGAAACAATGGAGAAAGGGGGGGATGGAGCATTCAGTGCTGGTGCTGAATCTGGCGAAATGCTAGGTAAACCATTAGGAGATGTGGCTTATATAGTGGGTTCTACAGTGCTTACTGACGGTGCTGTTTCAGCAGCCAAGGGAGGCGTAAAGCTTGCGGGAAAGCTTGTAGAAAAAGATCTCATCAAATTTGCTGCTAAAGCTGAAGAAGCGGCTATAACGGGAGCAACTAGTTCTGAAGTAAATACTGCGCATGTGGGGAAAGAAATCGCACAATCGCTAGAAAAAATGAGCGATGAAGCTATTGCAACTCAATATTTGGGGCAAGAGAGAAAATTCTGGTCAAAACCTATTGAGGTTGAGTTTGAAATAACTAACAAGGGAGAAAAAATTACTCAGACAAACAAAGTCTATCAGAGAGATGATCTGTTTGATCCTAACCAGATTGTTAGTTGGACAGTAAAAGGAAAAGAAGTAAAAGGTACAAATATTGAAAGGATGAAAACAGGAAGAGCACCTCTTGACTTTAATGAAAATCCCATTGAATTGCATCATATGCTGCAAACACATGATGGTCCCATAGCAGAGGTTACAAATGCGTTTCATAATAAACATAATTCAGTTATTCATATTAATCCTAATACAATGGGATCAGCTATTGACAGAGACCTATTCGATAAATGGAGGACGAAATACTGGAAGGAACGTGCTAAAGATTATGAAAAGAAAGATATAGCAACTAAAAAATAATAATTTATGGAGAACAACCTATGAAAACTTATACTTTAGCTGATGTTGTACAATTAATTGATAAAGTAAATAAATATGATGATGAGATTATCAATTTTGGTACTGCAGAGGATGCAGTTAGTGATGTACGGATTAAAGAGGCAGAAAAAACTCTCGGTTTACAGTTTACAACTTCTTATAAGGATTTTTTAAAAAATTATAAGGGAGGAGAAATTGGTTATGAGGAAATTTTTAGCATTTATAACGCAAGTTTTGAGGATCATCCTGCTGGTGATATTGTGCATAAAAACTTATATCATAGGAAACATGGTTTTGCGACATTAGAACAGCTTGTTGTCAGTAGAACTGATTTTGGGGAGACATTTTACTTTGATTATACTCAGTTTCAGGATGGTGAATGCCCACTCTACGTCAAGATTCCATCTGGAGCGTCACATTATTATGCAAGTAATTTTTATGAATTTCTCTGTAAAAGAATTAAAGAGCACGCAGGGGAAGATTTGTGAAAACCTATACCTTAGCTGATGTTGCAGTATTAGTTGATAAATATAATGATATTATCAATTTTCGTACTGAAGAAAATGTGGCTGATGATCTACGGATTGAAAAGGCGGAGAAAGCTCTCGATTTGCAATTCACATCTTCTTATAAGAGCTTTTTAAAAAAATATGTAGGAGGAGAAATTGGTGGTGAAGAAATCTTTAGCCTTTATAAGGAGTGTGGAGCAGATATCCCTGGTGGTGATATTGTTTTCAAAAACTTAAATGCTAGAAAACGTGGTTTTGCAACATCAGAACAGCTTGTCGTGTGTTACGCTGATTTTGGTGAAACCTTTTACTTTGATTATACGCAGTTTCGGGATGGTGAATGCCCACTTTATGTCATGCTTCCATCTGAAGATTGCGAATATTACGCCAGTAATTTTTATGAATTCCTCTGTAAAAGAATTAAAGTACACGCGGGAGTTGAGATACCTGAAGGTGATCAACCGATTGAAGAGATTGAGCACACTCCCACTCCGCAACCTGTACCTTTTTACAAGAGTTTTTGGAAAAAACTATGGAGGAGGGGCAATTGATAGGGGAAATATGGAGCGTTACGCAAGTTTTGAGGATCATCTATGAAAACCTATACCTTAGATGATGTTGTAGAATTAGTTGATAAATATAATGATATTATCAATTTTCGTACTGAAGAAAATGCGGCTGATGATCTACGGATTGAAAAGGCGGAGAAAGCTCTCGATTTGCAATTCACATCTTCTTATAAGAGCTTTTTAAAAAAATATGTAGGAGGAGAAATTGGTGGTGAAGAAATCTTTAGCCTTTATAAGGAGTGTGGAGCAGATATCCCTGGTGGTGATATTGTTTTCCAAAACTTAAATGATAGAAGAGATGGTTTTGCAACATCAGAACAGCTTGTCGTGTGTTACGCTGATTTTGATGAAATTTTTTATTTTGATTATACGCAGTTTCGGGATGGAGAATGTCCAATCTATGTTATGTATCCATTGGATAATTGCGAATATTACGCCAGTAATTTTTATGAATTCCTTTGCAAAAGAATTAAAGTACACGCGGGAGAAGAGATACTTGATGGTGACCAACCAATTGAAAAGATTGAGAACACTCCCACTCCGCAACCTATCCCTTTTTACAAGAGCTTTTGGAAAAAAATATGGAAGAGGTGAAATTGATAGCGAGGAAATATGGAGCGTTTATAACGCACGTTTTGAGGATCATCTATGAAAACCTATACCTTAGATGATGTTGCAGTATTAATTGATAAAGTGAATAAATATGATGATGAGATTATCAATTTGGGTAGTGAAGATGATGAAGAGAATGAAACAGATGATTTACAGATTGAAAAGGCGGAGAAAACTCTCGGCTTGCAATTCACATCCTCTTACAAAGTTTTCTTAAAAAAATATGGAGGAGGAGAAATTGGTGGTGAAGAAATTTATAGCCTTTATGGAGATTGTGGGGAAGGTATTCCTGCTGGTGATATTGTTTACCAAAACTTACTCGATAGAAAACATGGTTTTGCGACACCAGAACAGCTCGTTGTGAGTTATGATCTTGATGAAACCTTTTACTTTGATTATACGCAGTTTCGGGATGGTGAATGCCCACTCTATCTCAAGTATACATCTGAAGATTCTGAATATTACGCAAGTAATTTTTATGAATTTCTCTGCAAAAGAATTAAAGTACACGTGGGAGCTGAGATACCTGAAGGTGACCAACCGATTGAAAAGATTGAGCACACTCCCACTCCGCAACCTATCCCTTTTTACAAGAGCTTTTGGAAAAAACTATGGAAGAGGTGAAATTGATAGAGGAAATATATAGTCTTTCTAGAGAGCCTAAGTATTATACAAGTAATTTTTATGTAAAAGAATTACAGATTATGCTGGGGGAATGATGATGCAAACTAAAGATGTCACAGAGATTTTAAAAAGACTGGGCTGGGAGCCTTATCGTGATAACGTGGGGGATACTTTTGCGCATTATCATCTTCCCGATCGCATTGTCGGTATTGGCTATGGTGTAAAAAATTATGGAGAGAGTGGCAAAGAGTTTTTGCTTTCGGCTGATCTCACCACCGCTGCTTATTGTCTTGCTCGGGAATATTCTAGAGGTGAAAAATCACAGCGTAAATATGGAGATGTGCTGTTTTACGCGAAGGAGGATTTTAATGTTAAAGCTCCGGATCTTTCCGAAAGCCATATCACAACCGCTTTAAACAAAGTGATTGCATGGGCGCAAGCACAGGATATTGAAAAAAAGTTGTGCGAGGAAGCTACTAATCATTCTGCCGTTGCACAAGCATTACTTGGTGATATGGAGGCTTTAAGGAGTGATAGATCTACCCCAAAACTATCTGTGCCAGAATTTGCAGATTATAAAACAATGACATCGGATGATCGCCTGCTTTTTTTTGCACAGGCCTATAAAAATGGGGAATTAGACGATATTCTAACGCGCAAGAAGCCAAAACAGCGCTCGATAAGTCTCACAGCAGCAATGCGCGTTCTTAAAACACAAGGGTGGTTTTCAACGGAACCTGGAAAAATGTGGTTGATTTTGCCCGACCGCTTTATTCAATTTGATTTTGGTTTTATACGTCTTCATGATAATTACAATGTCCGTATTGAAGCTGAAATATCTAATGAAATGATTTCTGTCGCTTGCAATTGTATTCACTATAGTAAGGAATATTGGTGTGTTTCTCCTAAAAATATTTATAATTCTTTTAATACGATTGGGGGGGGGGTTTTAGTGGTTTTGGTAAAGGCATTGATATTTGTGTAGAGACATTAGATGAGCAAGAGCTTATCAAAATCTCTGAGCGGATAATACAGTGGGCACGTGCCCAAGATTTACAAGCATCAATAGAAAGCAAAACACGTGTTCAAAAGTATAGCTACAATATACGTATAGTCTGGCATTTGGCTTGTTTAGCGTTGACAGGTCGAATTGATATCCTGAAATCTTATAAAAATTTTTTAGAAGCTGGTACGATTTCTGAACATTTGGATGATGATGAAGTAGAAAAATATGTTAACCATGCCGTTGAATTTGCTGAAGAACATCTGAAAATCCTTAATGAGCGAGAAGCAGCAGAAGCACATCTTGGTCCGAAAGCTTTGATTACTTTCAATAAGGTTGCTGAGCAATTAAAAGAAATGGGTTGGACAGTTTATCGTGATAAAAACTATGATCGTAATACCTATTTTATCAGTAAAGACCGTATCATCAATATAATGTACAGTCTTCAAAGTGATGAAGAAGAGCCAATTGTTGCATTTAAGGCTTCCCTTTCAACACTTGGCTTTTCCACTGCTCATAGAGAGATTTTCTATAATATGCCTCAATATATAGCCCTCAAAGAAGCAGAAGAAGTTTATACAGTTTCTAGTACTGAATTGGATGAAGGCAAGCTGAAACAGATCAGTGCGGATATTCTTGAATGGGCTGATCGGCAAAATGTGAATCAAATCATCTATGATTATGCGGCTTTGCCAACAAACAGTGAACTTGATCTTGTAGCGCGTCACCTTATTGCGCTTGTTTTGATTGGGGATGTTGAAAAGCTCAAATCTTATAAGGAGAATTTTAGAAAGGGAAATCCTTTAGGTTTTGTGGAAGAAATCTCAAAATATAGAATTGATAATCTCCTCACTCTTGCGCGGGGTTATCGAGCAGGTTTTCCGAAAAATGCACCGATTTTGAGCTTGGATCCGCAAATAGCATCTGTTGCTTCTAAAACAACTTCTGTTGAAGTGGCAGAGGAAGTGGATGAAGTGGATGACAATGATGATCGTCTCACCATGGAAAGTGCTCATGCACTTTTAAAAAGTTTAGGCTGGTCAACCGAGAAAATCAATGAGAATGACCATATGGCAAGCTATCAATTGGCTGATCGTGAAGTAGACATTCTTTATAACGACGAAATTGCCAAAGACTACCCGCAATTTGATAGCGCCTTTATGATTAGCACGGGCATTCTTTCCGCTGCTTGTAAATTCATTGATCCTACCTACACGGAAGATATTCCAGATATACAGCTTAATTTTGAAGCCAAGGGATTAGAAATCTTTGAACCAGAAGTCACTACGGATCGTTTAACACAGGCGCTTGATGATGCTTTAGAATGGGCGGTAACAGACATTGACCTTTCTAAAAGACTTCGCTCTGATTATGGCACTGCTCCTTGGGAAAAAGGCGCCACGTCTAAAGCAAACGATACGGATTATGCTTTACTTCATCTTGGCGCTCTTGCTTTATTGGGTGATGTTGAGACCTTACAATCTTATCAGAAAAGCTTTACGGCAGGTGATCACCTAGGCTTTGACGAGAGCATCAACAAAACCCACCTTGAACGTGCATTAGCTTTAGCCAAAGAAGTAGCAAAGGTGAAGCAAGTGAGTTACGCTTTGATTAAACAGGTGGCAGAAAAGCTTGATGATCCACAAGAGGTTACCAGCAAGGAGCAACCCCGCTCGTGGAAAGAGAAAATAGTCAATTTTATCGGAAAAAAAGACAAGAAATAGCACCTAAAAAATATCAAAAAGATTTCAGAAATTTAGAAAATAAGACGCGCTCCAAAGCCTTGATCACTAGTTGAGAAACTGAAGTGGTGGGGTTCTGATCATGGTTTTGGTGCAAGATTTTAATGAAACAACCTATAAAAAAAGATCTATAAAATTATTCCATAGATTATAAAAATCTCTTTTAATGGGCTTTTGTCTATTTTATCGGTTATGTCAGTTTATTTAACAGACGAATCTTATGATTTTAGTGAGTGATTAAAATGTGCTTTATGAAAAGCATATGATCCTTTAAGCCTTTCAAAAGATAGCTTGTAACTCATAAGAAATGCTATCAAGACCATTATGGTTATGAGTTTTGGAGGTTTAGGGTTTTTTGGGGGTTTTGGAGGTGCTTTTTACGCCCCCCCCTTTACATATTTTTCAATAAAAAATAAAATTTTATTATATTTCAATATGTTAACTTTTATCAAGTTTCCAAAAAAAACAACCTATATCAAAATACAACCTGTAAACTCAACTAATGCTATATGTTTTGTAGGGGTTTTGGGGGTTTGAGAAACCTTCAAAACCTATAAGTAATATAAGAAAATGAATATACATAATCCTCTTTAAACAAAGCTTTTGAAAACAATAAAGCTATCATTTTAGATTACGGTATAATCTTTTAAAGGCAATGTAAAAAAATCTAATTCTATTTAAGAGTGGATTTCTTAAAAGTCTTAAAGCAATCCAAATAAGAGTATCTAAAAGTGCAAATGGTTTCTTTTTAGAATAACGCATGATAAATTATTCCTTTTAAGATTATAGGTAATCAACTCACAAGATGATACGTTTAAAGAATTTACAAAAGTCCATTAAAGAGATCTTGATAACGTAATTATTTCCTATCTTAGTTTATCTCATAACAGATGATAAAATAGACTGTTAGTTAAACTAATACATAAGCGGATTTAATAAGATTGGCATGCCCATTATGTGAGCATGCTTTATAAGTTATTCAGTTTCTCTAATCTCTAGTTTTGGTAGGTTCTTAACGATTTTCATTGTCTCTAAACTTATGGTAATAACCCTCTGAAATAACTCTAGAGGGTAGGCAGGGTTGCCAACGGTTTCAACAGCATAGCGATTGGCATCATTGACAATACCACTCTTTTTATCAGTCTTAACGCATTGACGCCCCATAACCCATTCAAGAGCAGGCTTGCCATTGACGATATACTCATAAGCTTTAAGAGGGATATCTGTTATGGTAATATTGCTATTGTAAATAACAGTCGATTTATCCTTTTCCTTACTATTCTTAATTTTTGCGAATTTCATTTCTGTAACGTAATAAAACTTTTCTGGATTAGAGATCTCTGTTTGTTTTGGATTACCCTTTTTAAAGGTCACTGGATAAGGCTCTACAGTTTCATAATTCACGTGCAAATGCCCTAGTTCATGTCCAGCATTAACAAACTTCCAAAAATCTTCAGCGCTTTTTACACAAGGGATGCGAGGCAATTCTTTAGAGAGGTTATCAGCATAACGAGCACGATAATCTTCCGAATGTAACAATCCGTAGACGTAATAGAACAAATTATCTTTAGTGATTTTTTCATTCGGATAAGCCGCTTGAAAATGGGCTAATCCTTCATCAGTAATGGCATCACGCCTCTGTAAACCAACAGTTTTGTTTTCCTCTATAGAGTCTGTAAATAAAAGGGTTTGTTTCTCACTTTTACTTTTTGAAACCGTAGCATCTTCATAGATATATCTTGGAAAGCATTGACTATTCTCCATCACTTGAAATTCAGGCACATTCTTAGTCATAATAACAGAAAAATCTTTCTTTGCTCCCGTACCTGTAATTTGTATTACTCTATTTTCAACCGCTTGCCCCATTGGAAATATACATGGAATTTGGGCAACCATTTCATTAAAGGCACGATTGTAATAGAGCCATTGTTGTGTAAAAGGACGATATAGGCTTTGAATAAGGCATGTATCTTCAAATTCAAAAATCTTTCCTTTAGTTAAATGTTTCTTAAGATTAATACTCCAACTAATTTTGCTTTCATCGGCATTAACAAAATTATCTACAGTTTTAGTACGTGTTTTACCGTTATCATGTGTATAAACACCATTAAAACGCTCCACTTCACTATTGTAGAAAGTAATCATATTACTCATATTCTTCGCGAGAGTTTCATTGCTTGCATTGTATGCCCAAGCATCACGATTGGTTTTTAGACCACAAGAATAAATCTCAAACAGTTTTTTACTATGAGGTTTCTTATCACCTAAAGCTAGGAATGTCTTGAAACTGTCATCACGTTGACCAAGCCAATCATTATGCTTATCCGGTATAATTATTTGCCAACCTTGTTTGCTCTGTGTAATACCATCAATGCTACCAAATTTTTTAATTGTCTTAAGCTTTTTTTCTCTTGTGAGATAATCTCCAATATCACGGAAATATATTTTCCCACGCTGTTGAGATTCTGGATTTTTTATGAGAATAGAGATAGCTATGGGAGCCCGTGATCCAGAACCAAAAATCTTACCACCTTCTTTTCGCGAAAGTTCTCCAGAGGTTCGTTGATTACCCCGTAAATGGAAAATATAAAGGCTGCTAAATTCCTTAACGAGGCATTTTCTTAAACCATTTAAAGAACATGCATTAATAAACCCTGCGTTTGTAACAAAACCAATAATACCACAATCTTTTATACGGTCACTAGCCCATCGAATTGCTCGTATATAGCTATCATAAAGTGCTTGCATATTGATTGATTCAGATTGAGCAGCATAAGTTTCACTGATACGATTATCTAATATGGGATAAGGGGTATTCTTCGCATTATCATTAGCACTTTTTTGACCAGTTGAATAAGGCGGGTTGCCGAAGATAACTTCGATAGTCAAATTTTTCTGATGTTCCAAATATTCACTGTTTTCTTTGAGTATACCTTCCATAAGATCTTGTTTTTCAATCATTCGAAACGTATCAGTCAAACCAATATGCTTGAAAGGGATATAATTTCCTTTCATAAGACCATGATAGGTTGCTTCGATATTAATGGCTGCTATGTAATAGGCTAGCAAGACAATCTCATTTGCGTGGATATCATAACGGTATTTATATTCCATATCCTCTGGTTTGATGAGATTGGATTGTAATAGCCGTGTGATAAAGGTCCCAGTACCCGTAAAAGGGTCAAGAATAGAAACACCACGTGATCCTAGACTTTTTCCAAATTCATGACGCAACACATCATCAACAGAATGAATGATAAAATCAACAACCTCAATGGGAGTATAAACAATGCCTAATTTTTCTACTGTACGCGGAAAAGCATAACGGAAAAATTCATTATAAAGCTCTACAATTAAACTTTGTTGTGCTTCAAGAGTGGTAATTCCACGCGTGTAAAATTGTACACTCTTAGAAATATTTTTGAGATCTTGAGATTCTTCTTTAGGGGTAACTTTATCAAGGACATTGAGTACACGTTGTAAAGCGCAAGATACGGGATTTTCTTGAACAAACTGATGCCCCTCAAATAAAGCATTAAAGACTGGACGCGTCACAAGATGTTGCGCAAGCATTTCAATCGCATTTTCTTCGGAGAGGGTTGTGTTTAAATTACTACGTAATTCGGTCATAAAATCATTAAACACCTGCCGTGTTTCAGTTTCTGATTTTGTTAAAACTTCAGTTAAGCGTGTGATATGAGTTTGAGCAAGATCACCAACATTTATTGCCCATTTTTTCCAATAGCTAGGATCGTAAAATCTATTAACAATAGCAGTTCTAATGACATCTTTACATTTAGAAAAAAGGGGGAGTTCTCCTTGTTCTTCACATGTGTGAGAAGATTCGTAAGTTGCTAACCCAATATTAAGTCCTGAATACTCTAATTTTGAGCGTATAGGTAAATCATCAATAACCGTGGTCGTATCTTCTAACGCAAGTTCTTGAGAAGCAGCAACAATTTCAAGAGTATCGCTTACGTCTTGTTTTTTGTGCATATGGTGAATTATTTTATTAAAGTTATCATCATGGGCACGTAAAGCATTGAGAACTTGCCAGATGACATTATACTTTTGGTTGTTTTCTAAGGCTATTTCCGGCGGAATATCAGCGGGTATCCCAACGGGTAGAATGATATAGCCTCTTTTTTTACCCTCTGCTCGACGCATTACACGTCCTATTGCTTGAATAATCTCAATTTGACTTTTGCGCGGGTGTAAAAATAGAACGGCATCAAGAGCAGGAACATCAACACCTTCAGAAAGACAGCGTACATTGGTAAGTACACGACACGTATTTTCCCCCGCATCTTCCTTTAACCATTCAAGTTGTTTTGTACGCTCTTTAGCACTAAAGGTTCCATCAATATGGGCAAGGGTACAGTTAAGAGGAGGAGTATC
>NZ_JBHIRD010000022.1:0-27603 GCF_042196905.1 Bartonella sp. AA89HNZF | reverse complement strand
GCATTTGGCAAAAGAAGATAAGTTGGAACCTGTGGAACAACAGCTCTAATTTGGAGATTAGACGAAGGATTAATAGGAGCAGAATCCCCAGAAGGCTTTGGTTCAACAGGGGCAGAAGGAGGAGAAACAGTATCCAGAGATGAAGTGTCCTCTGGAGCAGAGGGCTCAGATGGCAGAACATCATTAGTAGAATCTTCAACTGGAACAAACGGTGCAGGCATAGGTTGCACAGCAGAAGGATTTTCTGGAACTGTTGGTACAGAGGGAGGCTCAGACGGAACTGGTGCAGAAGGAGTCAGCGTCGAATCCGTAGGGATAAATATTTCAGACGGTTCAGATCCTTCAGGCAAAGAAGGTGTAGATGGTATAAGTGGAGGCTCAACAGAAGGGGGTTGTTCAGGTGAAATAGTCTCTGTTGGTCGTTTAGAAGGAACCGTCTCTTCTTCAGATTGAGGAGGTAAAACTGTAGACGTTGGCTTAGAAGCAGTTTCAGAAGAATCTAATTCAGGACCAATGTAAACACTTTCGAGACGAAAATCCCAAAAATCCCCTTCTCCAACAACCAATCTATTCTTTGGATCTGCATTTCCAGAAGAAGAACTTGGACCATAGACACGAAGTTTATATTGATAAGGAAATCCATTCACCGTAGTATAACTATTGGCTAACTTAAAAGAACTTTCCTCTGCTGTCCCAGCAACTTGAACAAGTGAAATACTTTGACTTCCTTTATTGCCAGCTTCTTCTTCTAAGGTTTTGGAAAATTTCTCCATCATGAGCAGTGTACTTCCCAAAACATTCCCGTAGATCAAAATACGATCAGTTTTTTGAGGATTAAACGAGCCGTCATTATTCACAAACGCACTCATCTTAATCTGCACATTTCCCTTTGCATTATAGGCTTCTTTATCATATTGTATCCCCTCTATTGGATTTATGTCATTTAGATTACTTCCTTTCTCAATATATACTTTTCCAATATATAGCGTTTGATAATCTTGAGATATAAATTTATCAAAAAAAATTGTGCTATCAGAAATGCTTATAGACGAAAGTAATGAATCTACAGGAAGAGATTCTTGCAAATCTGTATGTTTCCTTTTGGTGAGATACCATGCAGAACCATGTGTTAATTCTAAGTGAACAGTTGATACATCCTCAACACGAATACCCCCTGTAAGAGTAGAATTCTTTGCTTTCACCAATAGAGAAGAATTATTTTGAGCCTTTAACAATAAATCACCAGAGATCTTTGTCCTTTCTGTTAATTCAATGGTAGCTTCAGCTCCATAAATATCATCTCCCGTACTATAAATGGCAATACCATCGGGAACTGAAAAAGTTGTCTGTGACAAATGCAAAGATGCTTCACCCCAAACAATTTTTTCTACTTTTGAAAGTTTTTCACTCCCTACCTTAAACATATCACCCCATACATCTGGGCCTAATCCATAAAAATACAGACCGTATACTCCCTCACCCTGAACAGAAATTTCTGTACCTTCAATCTTAATACTTGTCTTTTTAAACTCATTTGATGAAGCGTATTCTTGAATCAATTTACCTTCAGCATCTGCATAACCTGCAAAATTCGTAATCAAGAAGCCATGCATATCAGTGAGCTGAATAGAATCACCACGCAAATGAACATCACCACCCTGTGATATGTCAAAAGCTCTTGGAAATTCATCAATAGTTTCATTATCAACTACAATCGTATGTTTCTTACCTTTTCCCTGAATATTGGTTGTATCAATAAGATATTTTCCCCCAAATTGTGTTGAAAACGCACCAATCTCATGAAAAATAATAGTACTGCCTGACATCCTAACGAATGCATCAGAACTACTCACAAATCCAATCCCTTTTGCATTCAAATTATCTGATACAATATCAATATTTACGCTCACTAAAGCAATATCGGTTTTTTTTCCTTCTGCACATACAGCTTGCAAACTACCTTCAATCTTCCCTCTATTCATCACAACTTGCCCGTTCTGAACACGAAAACCGGACATATCCTTAATATTTGAATTGGTTAGAACAAGCTTGCCATCATCTTTTACAGATGCACTATATAAAAATGACTGCTTTGGCCTATGCGAGATAATATTTGTCTCTAATAAATTTAAAACAGTTCCCTCTTTTTCTATAGAGAAGACAGCAATAAAATCATCTAGAGAAGAGACAGAAGGAGTATAATTTTTATTACTTATCGTATGTTTTTTACTATCGCTATATGTAAAAAAACTCCCTGATACATTACAGGAAGTTCCTAAATTATTAGGATTCGCATTAACACTCACGATTGGCAAAAAAGAAACAATAGCCGTTGTAATAAATAAAAATCTATACCCGCTTAATACATTAACCATAACTTTATTCCTAATTTGCCTTTCTCCCCTGTTAGTTAAAAATAAAAAACATTCCCCATAACATTAAGTTAAACACACTAAAAATAGCAAGTATAAAACTTAAATAATCACTTTATACTTCATAAAACACTCTATAACTTATGTAAAATTACTCTATATTTCATAGGCACCTAAAAACGATAGTATAAACCGCCTGAAAAAATAATCCCTGAAAAACCACCTTTTCTAAGGCAATGCTGATAAGTTACATCTCCATGCAAAGCAAAGTTTGAAGACAACTGAGCCTTCAATCCCATTCCAGTTTCTAGAGAAGAGCCAAAAGCCCTTATTGGAATTCATCTCCAAACCGCACACGTTGTTTTCCTCTAAAACTAATGGCAAGCTGAAGCTTGCAATTGAAAGAAACAACAAGAGCCTCTTCAGAAGCAGCAAGCATCTTTCTTAAAGACCACCAACACGCATCACCCATAAATCAAGCTTTCCCATTTCGACATCAAATCCATCGTTATCAGACGCCTTATCAAACCGCACATTTTGATAAATAACCTAAACCTGCGGATCAAAAATAACCCCTTTATGCCCTGTCGTAAATGACTTGCCCGCAATCAATGAAGCACTCAAAGGTGTTTCCTTCAATGTTGCTGTCTTGCCTCTTGCTTGCGTGAAAACATCCCCTTTAAATAAACCATAGGAAAAAAGGACATCTATATAAAAGCCTGTATCATGCTGCATGCTGCCATATACTGTAATAGACCATTTATCAAATGTACTTTTTTGCTTTCTTTAACATCTTGAGGTTGTAGAGAGTTTTTTTCCATTATTCTCCATTATTCCAAAGCTCAAAGTGTGATGTGTATCCTCAATCGCATTGAGCAAGACACTTGCCTCTATACCATGAACATCAGAAACCTGAATCTTACCTTCATCAAAGGAAAGAACCACCCTGCTTCACACCAAACACAGATTGAGATAACGTAGCATTTCTACCACTTTTCTTTTCGCCATTTCCTGTAATAGAACTCTTTTTAAAAGAAGTTTTATTATCTTTTGACACAACCACTGCTGATGTAATCTTCTCAGATCTCTTTAATTCTAAAATTCCATCAGTTCCTGAAAGCCTTTTTCCCCTTTACTTTTTTGCGGCTTAATAACTATGTTATGAATTCGTATTGTAAAAATAACACCTGTAGTCCTCCTATCCAATCCACTCATATATAACTTATTACGACTTCCAAAAGTACGAGAAGCATCAACTGTATCACACGAATACGACTTAAAAAGAGAATTACACGAGGGGTTATAATCTTCTGCACTCACATCTATCACTCACATCTATATTGTGCACGAAGAAAGAAATAGAGGTCGTAAGAGAACACACACACATAGCGTTTTAGTACTTTAATCATAATTTAGTCTAAACTTTCTTTATTTTATCTTCATAAAAAACTGAAAAGACACACCTGGTTCATCTACTCATTATTCTTATTATGTGCCGTTACATATAATTTGTTTTGTGTTATATGTAAAGTCAAAAATCAGAAAAATAACACAATAAAACCATGTTTTGTGTTTATGTCTTTCACAAAGGATGTATTAAAGAAAAATACAATTAAAAACGATAACTTAATCCACCAGAAAAATGCGTTCCGGAAAAGCCGTCACTCGTAAATTTATGCTGATAAATCAGATCGCTATGAAAAATAATTTTTGGAGATAATTGCGAAAAAACACCAAATCCAGCTTCTAAAGAAGTCCCAAAGGAACCAAGCTGGAAGGCATCTTTAAAATATACAAATTGTTTATCATCAAAACTACGAATGAAATGAAGCTTACCATAGAATGAGAGAACATGTGCATCTTTATCTTTAGTAAATGTAAGTGTCTTCGTTAAATACCCACCAATACGCATCCCCCAATGATCTGGACTTCGCATATCAATATTAAAATTATCAATATCACGAGTCTTATGAAACTGGAGATTTTGATAAACAAACTGAACCTGTGGTTCAAAAATAAAATATCGGCTGCCTATCATAAACGTTTTACCAGCAATTAAAGAAACACTTAGGGGCTTCCCTCTCAATGCAGCCGTTTTACCTCGCTCAAGTGTGAGAACATTTCCATTAAACAAACCATAAGAGAAGAGACCATCCATATAGAGACCCGTATCATGCTGCATGCTTCCATATGCTGTTATTGTCCATTTATCAAATATACTTTCTTGACTTTGTTTAACCTTTCGAGGCTGCAAAGAAAGCTTGCCATAATTTCCCATAATCCCAAAAGATGTCGTACTGTATGCACTTTCGATTTTCTTGAGTAAAACACCTGCCTCTAGTGCATTATAATCAAGCTCACCGCCATAATCACCATATTTAAATGCAGACAAATTTGAAGTATAATGATGATGTCCACCGTAACCGCGCAAAAACAAAGCGGGATTTTCATCATTTTTCAACAACCGACCAGAAACAGTTCGCAGCGCTTGCAACTGCTTGCTTTGATTACTGATATCCATCAAACCAGCATAAAATAAGGTATTTGGCACAAGAATATAAGTCAAAACCTGTGGAACAACGACTCTCACATTTGGCTCAAAATGAGAAGAAGGCTCAAAAACAGATGCCGGAACAGAAGAACCAGACGCAGGTGGAGTAACAACAAAAGGAGTGGGTGAAACAGATGGCGGAACAGAAGAACCAGATGCAACTGGGGAAACAACAGAAGGAGTGGATGAAACAGATGACGGAACAGGTGAACCAGATGCAACTGGGGAAACAACAGAAGAAGTGGGTGAAACAGATGACGGAACAAGTGAACCAGATGCAACTGGGGAAACAACAGAAGGAGTGGGTGAAACAGATGACGGAACAAGTGAACCAGATGCAACTGGGGAAACAACAGAAGGAGTGGGTGAAACAGATGGCGGAACAGGTGAACCAGATGCAACTGGGGAAACAACAGAAGGAGTGGGTGGAACAGATGGCGGAACAAGTGAACCAGATGCAGGTGGAGAAACTGGATTAGATTCAGCAATAGCGGGAACAACAGGTGCAAGAGAGGAAAGAGGATTGGGGATCTCAAGTACAAAAACATCAGATACATTAGGTGTGGTCGTAAGATGGGAATCCCTATCAGGAGAATCTACAGGAGAAGAAAGACTTGGCTCCTGAGGTTTTTGCTGAGAGTTAGAATCAATAGAACCATCCTCACCTCCAGTAATATTAGGATGAATTTTAAGAACAGAAGGAATATCATCAGAAGAAGGGGGGACAACCAAATCAAGAACAGGAAAAACCTTAGTGGAATCAACAAATTGACTTTCAAGTCGGAAATCCCAAAATGTTCCAGTATTTTTAAGCACTCTTTGATTGGAATCTGCAGTCCCTAAAGCAGAGCCTGGACCATAACTCTTAAGATGATACTGATAGGGGGAGGCTTCAAGTGTGACATACCCCCCATTTAACTGAAAAGAATCTTCCATGGCTTTTCCATAAACCTGAATAATGGAAATCCCCTGATTATTACCACCATCTCCCGTCAATGCCCCTGAGCTTCCAGGAACACTATACACATGAACTGTTGTTTTTCCTTCAAGATCACCATTGATTAAAAGCCGGTCAGTTTTTTGCTCTTGCAGAACTCCGCCTTTATCCAAATATGCATTAAGATAAAGATTCACATCACCGTGCGCTTTATAGACAGTCCCAGATCCTTTTCCAATGAGAAGTGTCTGATAACCATTTGTTTTTTTAGATTTTAATTCTTCAAAAACAAGAGAACTATCCGTAAGATTAACCGATGAAATAGAAGAATAATCTTTTAACCTAAAACCAGAAGCATCAGAATTTTGCAATTTGTCATATTTTGGTCGCGATAAAATCCACTTTGAACCATTTTTTAAATCTATCTTAGCTGTAGAACTTTCATCAACATGTGCGCCTCCTACAAGGGTAGAAGCATCAGCCTCAATCTTTACATTAGAACGCTCAACAGCTTTCAGGAGTGAATCTCCAGAAATTTTTGAATTTTGTAAGAGTTTAACAGAACTTTCGAATTCTCGACTATAAATAGCCGTACTTTCTGGAGCCATAAAAGTTGTCTTTGTCAAATGGACAGTCCCTTTTCCAGGTATAATTGTTTTTTTATCATTTAAGACAGCTTCCCAAAAAAAGTGCATGCCATTAAATCCATTCCCTCTCACAAAAATATTGGAATATTTTATATGAGCAGCATTATGGTTATTCCCCTGCACTACAATACCATGAACATTGTCGACATTAACGTTTCCTTTCTGGAAATTAAGAGAGCCTTTCCCCTGAAGCATACTAAAAGCAGAACCTTCACGATAATTATCTGTATTTGTTCCCAGTTTCCCCCTCCCACTAATAGAAACGCCCTCTAAATTAATTTCTCCATCTCCTCCTGTTTGAACACCAATACCATCAGCAAAATTAATTTTTCCTCCTTTCATATAAATTTTTGCACCATTATGACTCAAAAGACCTATCGCATCAGAAGATGTCTTAATCTCTGTCTTGGTCAAAGAAACAAACGACCCTTTACCCCCAACACTGATCCCCATTCTGGTTGCTTTAATCACCCCATTCTGCATCTCAAAAGCTCCCTCATCATTAATATCGGCCCCTATCGACACGTTATTTAACATGGAATCAAATAGAGCAACGCCTCCCCCATTTGAGGACTTTACAGCTGTTGTCCAAGCGTTTGTTTCTGAATGTCCATGTGCACTCGAAGCACCGTTAATGATTATAGCCTCTCCCTCAATGACTGTATTTTTCCCTGATGCCTCTATGGCAGCATCAGAACTTTCACCCGTAAGTTGATAAGTTTTCTTGGCAATTTCATGCGTTTTACCATCATTACAGCGATAAAATGAGGCACTTTCGTTACATGAATATGGCTTCTTCTCAGAAGAAATCTCACCTGCATCAGTATTGTATACAAAGAAAAAAATAACCGTTGTAAAATGACATAAAGAGAGATGATTTTTAAACATAATTTTCTACAAACTTTCTTCCCCTTCTCTAAAAACAAAAAACACGCATTCTGTTTAATAAATTTGGTTACGCGTGATAATTTAAAATACGTTTTGGATTTTATATATCCACCCTATGTTTTATGTAAAGCCAGAATCCCAAAATATCACAATTTAAAATTGTATTATTTATAAAAACGCGTAAAAATATAGATAGAAATAAAAACTCTACCCCAAAGCGGTGATTTCAAGAGAATTTAATAAAAATACACTAAAGGAAGAAAAACAGCATAAGAAGCAAAAACTGCAAACCAGAAAGCCCTATCTCGTTTCTAAAAAGAAACAAACTTGCTCATGCAAAAAAACATTTTTTTAAAAAACTTGTTTAAAAAGTTGCAAACAAATAATAAAAAACCACAAGCTATGCTTATGGCTTTTTAAACAACTTACCCCAAGACGATCACCTAAAAACGATAGCGCAATCCACCAGAAAAACTGATTCCAGAAAAACCACCTTTACTCAACTTATGCTGATAAACCAAATCACCATGAAGCGCAAATTTTTGAGACAAGCGAGCATTAAGACCTAATCCAGCCTCTAGAGAAGAACCAAAAGCCCCTAACTGGAAAGAATCTTTAAAGCGCACAGACCTTTCTTTTCCAAAATCATGGGCAAAATGAATCTTTCCATAAAAAGAAACATCACGATCTTTTTCAGACGCAGTAAGAGTCTTTATCAAGCGACCACCCATACGCACCATCAATTGATCAAGTTTATCCATCTCAATATTAAAATTATCAATATCGCGGGCCTCATTAAATTGAAGATGCTGATAAACAACCTGAACCTGTGGATCCAAAACAACACCTTCATATCCTGTGGCAATTTTCTGACCACTCATCAAGGAAACACTTAAAGGGTTACCCTTCAATGTTACCGTTTTACCCCGCGCAGTTGTCAGAACATCTCCCTTAAACAGACCATAAGATAACAAACCATCAACATAGAATCCTACATCATGCTGCATACTGCCATAAACTGTAGCAGTCCATTTATCAAATGTACTTTTTTGGCTTTGTGCAACATCTCGAGGTTGTAGAGAAAGCTTTCCATAAGACCCCATCACCCCAAAGGATATAACACTGTCAACATTTTCAACAGTTTGTAGCAAAACACCTGTCTCTAGTGCATAGTACCCTAGATCTCCCCCATAACCATATTCAAGCGCAGATAAATCTGAGGCATAACGATAACTTCCACCATAGCCACGCAAAAATGAAGCAGGATTTTCACGAATTTCCAACATTCCACTAGGATTAGTCCGTACTGTCTCTAACTGCTTGTTTTGATTGCTGATATCCATTAAACCAGCATGGAATAAACTATTTGGCAAAAGCAGATAAGTTGGAACCTGAGGAACAACAACCTTAACGCCTTGCCTAGAATGATGCTCACCACCTAAACCAAGTTTAGAACTCTGAGTTAATCTAAATGTAGTATCAGAATCAATAAATCCATTTTCGAGGCGGAAATCCCAAAAATCTCCTTCACCTTCGACTAATCTTTGAGACGCACTCGCTCTTCCTAATTCAGAGTTTGGGCCATAAGCATGAAGCCTATATTGGTAAGGTAGACCGTCCAATGCAATATAATCACCATCCAACAAGAAAGAATCTTTCTCCGCTATTCCAGAAACCTGAATAATCGAGATACCTTTGTCATTTCCATAACGCTCCGTACCACCTCCAGGACTTCCTGAAACACCATGCACATGTACTATCGTTTTTCCTTTAATATCACCATGGATTAAAAAACGATCCGTTTTTTGATTCTGAAGAGCCCCCCCCTTATTCAAATAAGTGTTGAGATAAAGATGTGCATTACCCTGTGCTTTATAAACTTCACCTGTTCCTCTCCCAACACGAAGGGTTTGATAGCCATCAACTATGTTAGTTTCTGGTTGTTCAAAAATAATAGAACTATCAATAAGATGTATTAATGAAATTGATGAAACACCTATAGAACTAGGAACTTGCAAATTTTTATTTTTCGGTCGTGATAAAATCCATTTTGAATCACCTCTCAACCGAAATTCAGCAGAAGAACTTTCATCAACATGTGTCCCCCCTACAAGTGTAGAAGCATCCACTGAAACCTTCACAAAAGAGCCATCCTCAACCTTCAGTAATAAATCTCCAGAAAGTTTGGAATTATCCAACAGCCTAACAACACCACCAGATCCTCTGCTATAAATAGCTGCACTCTTTGGAACTGTAAAAGAAGTTCTTGTCAAGTCAACAATCCCTCGTACGGGTAAGTTCGTTTTTGGAAGACTTCCGAACATCTCTTCCTCACCCGCAAAAATATAAAAAGAATAGGGATACTCGTGATCTTTCATTTCCTCATTTCTGTCTCCTAGTCCCTCCCAAAAACGCAACCCATAAGACGTATTACTTTCTACCAAAACCGTAGAATCCACGATAGTTATAAACCTACCCTTCCCATCGATATTATTCCCATGCATTGAAAAACCATGAGCATTGGCTAGATTAACTTTACCTTTCTCAAAATGGATAAACCCATTAGACGCATGAAAAGCTGAATTTTCATTATGGTCATCTATACCCATCCCCTGACTACCTTGTTCGGTAATAGAACTACTCTTTAAAGCGACCTGTCCCCAATTTCTTACTTCAACTCCGATACCCTTTGTAAAGTTAATCTCTCCTCTTTCTATAATCACTTGTCCATATTCACTCGCCACGACCCCATACTTCCAAAAACTTTCTTTTGAAATAACAGCACTTGAAGCATCCTTAACAGTTATATTTTTCCCTAAGAGAAGCGTTTTTCTTCCAGATGCTTGTATAGCAACAGTTTCATTCGTATTTTCATCAGTTTTTTGATAATTTTTATTGTAAAAGTAGTGGCTTTTACCATCATTACACCGATAAAATTCACTATTCATACTACATGAAAATTGATCCTGATTATTTTGTGTCTTACCATTAACGCCAGAACGATCTTGTACCCCAGTATTAACAACAGCACCATCTTGAACCGTAGCATCAACATTGTGTGCAAAAAAAAGAAATGCTGTTGTAAAAGTACATAAGGAAAAACGATTTTTAAATAGATTGACCATAATTACACCATAATTTTGCCCATAAAAGTAACACGTAATGTATCAAAGAAAACTTAACAAAGAGAAAAATTAGTACGTTTTGGATTAACTGTGCAGACCTTATTAATTCTTTTTGTGTTTTATGTAAATATGGAATTTAAAAGTTACTAAAAATACAGACTAAATCTATTTTTTTATAAGGAATTTGCAAAAATATAACTGAAAAATGAGAGAAAAATCATCTTTAAAGTTGTTATTTAAAAGCAGCTTTAAGAGATTTTTGTACATTAAGAATGCCTATTTTAACTGTTGTTTAATCAATACCCAAAGCGTGTATAATTAATATTCGAGATAAATATTATATTGAAACAATAGGTACTCGTAAGCAGACAAAACTGAATATATGCCAAAATTGGGAAGCAAAGCTATCACATACAGCTGTTTTAGACAGTGTTTATGGAAATACGAACTAATTTAGAAAGAGGAGGAAAGTGTAAAAATTAAAATCTGTTCCGATTTTTACCATCTCTTTTCAACATTTAAAAATATTCAGAGCCGTATCTAAAAGGTGAAAATGACATATAATTTTATCTTTTTATTTATCACATTCTTTAAAGAAAACGCACTTTCAAAAAAATAATACGTTATTTATGTTTCTAATCCACCAATTTTCTCAGATATATCTCATTATTTCCATCCCCATTTCATAACGACAGCAGATATAATATCAAGTTTATCGGATACAGCCCTCATTGCGCCTGAGTAGCATCTTTGTCTTTGCCAATTTCTAATATTGTAAATCCTCTCCTCTTAACATAATCCCCCAAATTATATTGACTCCTTTCTTAAACGATTATCCACTTGCTAATCTTACATATAATAGACAAAGGAATGCTTTTTATGGATTCATCATAAGAGCATTGAAAATATTTCAGCGCCCTAAATTAAAAAATATCTTTATAAATCAAAATATTATAAATAATATAATAATTACTCTGAAATACGCATTTTGAAACGATAACGTACAAACTCTTCAGATTTTTCAAAAAAAACGAAAGAAGTCCAACCCAAAAGCATATTAAAGATATGCAAAGTCACACTCTCGTAAAAATGCTATAACACAAAATGAATAGATAATGAGAAAAAGCCACAAGTATAACTTGTAGCTTTTTGAAAGATTAATCAAAAACAGCAACAAAACTAGAAATGATAACGCAATCCACCTAAAAAACTCGTTCCAGAAAAACCAGCTTTCGTTAGTTTGTGCTGATAAACCAAATCACCGTAAAGCGCAAATTTTTGAGATAATTGGGCATTAAAACCTAATCCAGTTTCTAATGAAGAACCAAAAGCACCTAACTGAAAAGCATCTTTAAAATGCACAAATTGTTTTCCTTCAAAACCATGAGCAAGATGAAGCTTGCCATAGAAAGAAACAACCTGAGCCCCATCAGTAGCAACCAGCCTCTTTGTTAAACGCCCTCCAACACGCCCTACCCACTGATGAAGTTTTCCTAAATCAATATCAAAGCCGTCCACATCACGTACCTTATTAAATTGAAGATATTGATAAACAACCTGAACTTGCGGATCAAAAACAAAACCGTCCTCTCCTACCATAAATGTTTTACCAGCAGACAATGAAGCACTTAAAGGATTTCCCTTTAATGTTGCCGTCTTGCCTCGTGCAGTCGTTAGAACATCACCTTTAAATAAACCGTAAGACACAAGACCATCAACGTAAAAACCTGCATCATGCTGCATACCACCGTATGCCGTAACTGACCATTTATCAAATGTACTTTTTTGACTCTGCTCAACATTCAAAGGTTGCAAAGAAAATCTCTCGTAAGCCCCAATAATTCCAAAAGAAGTGGAACCATACGTATTTTCGATTGCTTTCAGCAAAACACCTGCCTCTAGTGCATTATAATCAAGCTCGCCGCCATAACCATATTCAAGCGCGGAAAGATTTGAAGTATAACGATGATTGCCGCCATAACCGCTCACAAAAAAGAGAGGGTTTTCACGACTTTCTAATAAGCCCCCAGAAGTAATTCGCAAAGCTTCTAACCGCTTATTTTGATTGTTAACATTCATCAAACCAATATGACGTAAAGCATTAGGCAAAAGGAGATAAGTCGGAACCTGCGGAACAACAGCCTTAACGCCCGGCTTAGGACGAGGATGAGGCTCCGGAGCTGGTTCTGGAGAAGGTTCTGGTCCCGGAATTGGCTTAGGAGAAGGATCTGGTTTAGGTTGAACATCAGAATCTATAGACCTACTTTCAAGGCGGAAATCCCAAAAATCTCCGCTCCCTTCAACTAATCTCTGATCCATACTTGCTTTTCCAAACTCAGATTCTGGACCATAACTATAAAGCTTATACTGATAAGGTAATTCGTTTAAGGCTACATAACCACCTTCCAACTGAAAAGAATCTTGCTTTGCTTCTCCAGAAACCTGAATGATTGAAATACCTTCAGCATTCCCCCCCTTTCCCGTATATCCTCCTGGACTTCCTGCAACTCCATGCACTTGGAGCTTTGTTTTTCCCGAAACATCACCATGAATTAAAACACGATCAGTCTTTTGATGATTAAGAGCACCACCACTATTCAGATATGTATTAAGGGAAATAGAGGCACCGCCCTGTGCTCTATAAACTTCACCCTTTCCCTTTCCTACACGAAGGGTTTGATAATCATCAACAGAAGAAGATTCGTGTCTTTTAAAATTAATAGAGCTCTCATCCATAAGACTAACGAGTGAAATAGAAGAATCATGTGCAGCCGCATGTTGATCTTTTTGCAGCGGTTGTTGTAAAATCCATGTAGAACGACCTCCCAAATAAAGTTCGGCATGAGAATCTTTATCAACGTGTGTGCGACCTTCAAGCGTAGAAGCATCAGCCAAAACGATCACAGATGCACCTTTCTCAGCTTTTAATAAAAAATTCCCTGAACGAAGAGTGCTTTTCATCAAACTCACCGCACCAGAAATAACATTGCTGCCATAAAGAGCCGTATCGTCTTCAACAGAAAACTCTGTTGTATCCAAATTAACAACTTCCAATCGTGGTGGAGCTTTTTCTTCCTCTAATGAAATCTCCTCTTTTTTATCCCCATCTTCGCTCCATGGCTTTTCTCCCTGAAAATAGATACCATAAGATCCCTCACCCTTTACGGTAACAGAAGAAGACTTAAAATTAGCCTCGGTCACATAAAAGTTATTCGATAAATCTTCAGCTTCATCTTCAGTTTCAGCTTCTGTTTCAGATCGTTCTGGTACAACACTAAAAAGCTTGACGGGATTTTCTAATAATATACCATGTGCACCCTCAACCTTAATAGTCCCCCCTGTAAACTCAACACGTCCCCCTTCATCCATTAAAAAAGCCGCATCATTTTTATCTTTGTGGCCCTTTCCAGTAACAGTAACACCATCGAGAATCACCGTCCCTCCCAACATCGCAGAAATCCCATGACTGTTGGTAAAGTTAACCTCCCCACCTTCCACCCAAATATCTGCCCCGCTATAACTGGAAAGACTTGCCTTCCCATCACGCGTATTAACTTTTGCACCCTCTAAAATAACCAATGAATTCCCCACAGCTTCAACAGCCCTATCACTGTCCTCTATAATCCCCTGCTTTACCTCAATGATTCCATTATGAGCAAAAAGAGCTAACTTTGTATTTTTAAGCGTCGTTTTTTTCAAAACAATCTTTCCATCATCGGATACAGCCACACCACGCAAAAAAGATTTATCAGAAACTTCACTGCTAACAGTTACATTCTCTCCATCAACTCTGGTCCCTATCCGCTTCACTGTTATAGCAGTAGGATCAACAGGATAATTGGAAACATTTTCGTTCGTAATTGTATAAGATTTATTATCAATTTTAGATTCCCCGCAATTATCGCATATATAATATAATCCACTATAGTAATAAAACCCAGGATTCACTCCTCTTCCATCAGAGTCTGCATCTTTAACAGAGTTATCTACATTTTTCTGATGTCCATACCATCCATCCACTCCACTCAGCTTACGATAGTCATTCCCCCCACGAATACCCTCATCGTTATTGCCAACAGGGGTCTGATGAGAAGTATAATGATTATTCTGCCCACTCTCTCCACCAAGGGGAGGCTTGTGTATGTTACTCCCACTAAGATAAGGACCAGAAGTAATACCGATACCGTTGATCGGAGTAACCGTTATAATATAAGGTTTACCATCCTCCTCTGCAGCCGCATACACTTCTCTTCCATTTTGAAGCAAAGAGAGGATAGCTGTTGTACAAGCACATAAACATACATGATTTCTAAAAACTTTAATCATAGTTCCCTCGAAACTTTCCTTCCCCTCTCATTAAAAACAAAAGCACTTACAAAACACCCCCTTGCACACCTCAAAAATACGAAAAGTGTAACAAAAGAACATGCCTCATGCTTATTTGAACTGTGCAATGAATTATCCCAATAAATTTGGCAAAAGCTCTACGCTAAAAACCATCTATAAGAGAATAACAACAAAACACAATTTATAAGTGTATAATGCATTCTGTATTTCGTGTAAAGAAAAAATGAAACCAGTGCGTGCAATTAATTAAAAACACAATCTAGCCTTGTGAACTTTAAAAATTAATCCACAAAGAGATGAATGAAACAATGATTTAAATCCGTAAAAAACAAACTCTCAAAAACGAGCTTTAGAAAACATCAAATATTATATTAGATAATATCAATACAGTATCAAAAAGGATCACGTAACGCATACCGGTCTGCTGAACGCTTAAAAAGCCGATAAAAGCGAAGCACTCTATCGCATCAGTAGCAGCATAAATTTTAAGAAAATTCGCTTTAGCGGAGAAAAGTGCTCTCATACACAAAAAAACTATGTTTTTTTTGCTCAATCAAGAAGACGAAAATCTTTTAAAGACAACACAAGTTGTTACAAAGAAAAAAGGCAGCACAATGTGCTGCCTTTTCTAAAAAGGTACATAGTGTACCTTATATTAAAACTGATAACGTATTCCTCCGGAAAAACTTGTTCCCGAAAAACCAGCCTTATTAAGCTTATGTTGATAGAGAATATCAGCATGCAGAGAGAACTGTGGCAACAATTTGGCATTAAAACCTAATCCAGCCTCTAGAGAAGAACCAAAAGCTCCTAACTTGAAAGCATCATTGAAATGCACAGACTGTTTTCCTTCAAAACCATGAGCAAGATAAAGCTTACCATAGAAAGCAACAGCATTCACGCCTTCAGAACCTGTAGGAATCTTGGTTAAGCGTCCACCAACACGTGCTACCCACTGATTAAGGTTACCCATTTCAATATTAAAATTGTCGATATCACGGGCCTTATTAAACTGGAGATGTTGATACACAACCTGAACCTGCGGATCAAAGACAAAGCCCTTATATCCTGTCATAATTGTCTGACCACCAGCTAAAGAAACACTCAAAGGATTACCTTTTAATGTTGCTGTTTTACCCCGTGCAAGGGTGAGAACATCACCTTTGAACAGACCATAGGATAAAAGACCGTCGACATAGAAGCCAACATTATGCTGCATGCTACCATATACCGTAACAGTCCATTTATCAAATGCACTCTTCTGGCTTTGCTCAACATTCACAGGCTGCAGAGAAAGTTTTCCATAAGTTCCCATAACGCCAAAGGATATAGCACTATCAGCATTTTCAATAGTTTGCAGCAAAACACCTGCCTCTACACCATTATAACTAAGATCACTTCCGTAACCATATTCAAGTGCGGACAGATCTGAAGCATAACGGTAACTTCCACCATAGCCGCGCAAGTATAAAGCGGGATTTTCACGAACCTCTACCATTCCTGTAGAAGTCATCCGCAACGTCTCCAATTGCTTATTTTGATTGCTAATATCCATTAAACCAGCGTGGAATACACTATTAGGCAAGCTGAGATAAGTTGGAACCTGTGGAACAACAGACCTTACAAATTGTTCAGGAAGGGCAGCAGATCCAACAGACTTAACATACTGATTTTCTAAACGGAAATTCCAAAATTCTCCACCATCCTTAACAAATTTCTGCTGAACATGCTCCTGTTTCGAAGTCGCTTCTGGAGCATAAGCACGAAGGGTGTATTTGTAAGGTGAGTTTCTCAGTGCAACATAATTGCCATCGAGTTGGAAAGAGTCTTTCTTCGCTTGACCATAGACCTGAATAATTGAAACAGTATGAGCAATCTTGGCATTCGCTTTACCATCTCCTACATTGCCCGCATCACCTCGTACATGTATTTTTGTTTTTCCAGAAACATCACCATGAATGACAAGCCGATCAGTGACTTGCTGATCACTCGGATCACGAGGATTTAAACGTGCATTGAGATGAATTACAGCATTACCCTGTGCCGCATAAACAGTTCCTTTCCCACTTCCAATATGGAGAGTCTGATATTTTCCTTCAGATTCCGAAGGTGCAAAATCAATAGCACTATTTACAAGACTTACAGAAGAAATGCATGAATCCACACATCCTGAATCTAGAGTCCCCAAATTCCTCTGTGCACTTCTTTTTAGAATCCACTGTGAATTATTAGCCAAGTCTAATTTTGCATAAGAATTTTTATCAACGCGAACACCGCCTGTAACAATAGAACTATCAACTGAAACCAATATGTTCGAATCATTCTCGGCTTTTAATAACAAGTCACCAGCAAGAGTTGTTTTATTTTCTAATGAAACACGACCACCAGAATTATTACCATAGATAGCTATACCATTTGCAACTTCAAAATCAGTTTTTTTCAACGAAACTGTCCCTGTTATGCCTATAGGTGTATTCTCCTGTTTGGATACAACGCTCCGCTTAACAACGCCTGTTTGCGCAGTTTCTAGATTCTGACTTCGAGTTTTCTCACTCCCTTCTTTCAGCGTTAGACCATCAAAATATATACCATAGGTTCCTTCACCTTCCACTTTAACAGTAGAAGACTCGATATTTACGTAATTCATAGTAGGACGAACGTCAGAAGATCTCCTTCTCCTAGAAGAGCCGGTCTCAACAGCATCCCCACTCTTCATAACCCACACAGCATGGGCATCAGTAACAACATTTCCGTTCTTAAAATCAACAGAAGCATTATCACTCACCAAAAAAGCTGCACGCCCAAAGTTATCTACAGAATCTAACTTACCCTGTCCTTTTTTCGCAATAATTCTCACTTTGTCTAATTTAACGCTGCCCCCAGATTCTGACCTTACTGCTACTCCCTTTTCCAGAGTAATAGTTCCAGAATTCATAGTTATCTCACCAACCTGACTCGCCAGACCAGTCACAGCCAAATTCCCCATTACGTTAATTTTCGTATCCTTTAAATTAACAGATGATCCAGAACCTGCCAAAGCGCCCACATAACGCGCATTGACTGTTCCAGCGTTCATCGTAATCTTTCCGCCCCTTTGCGCTTCAAGACCAATTAGAGAAGATTGAATTGTTGAATTTTTTTCCAAAACGACTTCTGCGCTATCTTCTGCAAGAACAGCACTCATAGCCTTTAATTCAGTAAGATCAACATTGCTTTCATTATCACCCCCCCCCATAATTGTAGCATTCTCCAACTTAATAACTGTATTCTCATTCTGTGCATGCATAGAATGCTGAACTTTATCATTCCCTTTCAGTATAAGATTTTTTATTGTATGTGTCTTACCATCACCGCATGCATAAAGAGCTTTCTCCACAGCATTACTCTCTTCGCTATTGTTCTGTATATCATTACACTGAGAAGAAACATCACCATCACCAGAACGACCCAATACAAGAACACGCCCAACAGGTCCACTAGGTTTTACGCCAGATGCAGCCGCCGATCCTATAGATGCAAATTCCTGATGTACACCACCTGTATCAGATCTCAAAAGTGAAACACTTGAAGGAGAAATTATAGCTCCAGATTCTCCAGACACAGAAGATTCCACCAAACCACCACTATCTCCTCTTCCACGAGCGTCAGTGACAGTATTAGAAACACGAGGAACAACATATTGATTTTCTAAGCGAAAATCCCAAACACTTCTACTATTCGCATTTCCACTACTCGCAATTAATTTCTCATCAAAAGGTTGTATTTCCGAAGAAGAAATGGTTGGACCATAAGCACGAAGAACATACTTATAAGGCAACCCTTCTCGTGTAATATAATCACCGTCTAGCCTAAAAGAATCCGCCTCTGCTTGTCCAAAGACCTGAATAATTGAAATACTATGAGATTGCTTATCATCTTGTTGTGTTCCTTCTGAAGTATCTTTTACACGCACTATCGTTTTTCCAGCAACATCACCATGAATCAAAAGCCTGTCAGACATTTGATCACTATCCGAAGTATTAGGAACTAAACGCGCATTAAAGTAAATATAAGAATCTCCAGAAGCAGCGTAAACCGTGCCGTTCCCATCCCCAACGCGAAGTGTTTGATAACCTCCATCTCTATTTTCAGATCGTAAAAACGCAATAGCACTATCTTTGAGATCTATAGACGAAACACAAGAATCTATACAATCTGTATCCGAAGCTTCATTACTATACTTACTTTTTGCTAAATGCCATTCTGAATAATGAGATAAAAAAAGGTTTGCACTCGCGGTTCTATCAATGCGTGCAGAACCTACAATACTAGAATCATGAGCAAAAACCTTCAAACTAGAAGAACCTGTAGCACGCAATAATAGATCACCAGAAACTAATGTGTCTTCTCCTAAAGCAACAGAACCGCTCGAATCGTTACCATAAATGGCCACACCATCTGGAACCTTGAGAACAGAACGTCTTAAAAGAACCATATGCCTCCCATCTACTTCTGGTTCTTCCGAGAAAGATGCTTGGCTTTCTACAACACCTCCAGTAGTTACTGTAGCTATAGTTGCTCCTGCAACATCACTACTTCTTCTAACTCTAGCACTTGATTCTTCTCCTTCTTCACTTTGATTATTCGTTTCCAAACTTCTTTTTTCGAATTCTGGTTCACTTTCACCAAAATATATACCATAAGAGCCTCTATCTTTTACTGTAATAACCGAATAATTGATAGCAGACCTAATGCTAGCATAGTCATCAGCAAAAGTATTCTCAACAAATTCAGTAAAACTATCGACCTTTCCAGGACCAGACCTTAAATCAATGACACCAAAGAGACCATTTTCAATACCGTAATTACTATTTATCCATAGAACAATAGCATTAGAACCGTTAAAGATTACACGATTAGAAGAAACAAAACCATCTTCCAATAAAAAAACAACACTCGGATCCAGTACACTAGAAGCAGCCTCTCCACCTAAAGTTCCTTCTGGAGATTCCTCATTGTTTCTCTCTTTTTCAGCAATATGAATTCTAACATCTTCTAGTTTAACAAATCCTTCGTCTTCCGCCAAAATCCCCACACCACCTTTTGCAAAAGTAATTGATCCAGATTTCATCGTTATTTGAGATCTACCAGAACTATGTAAACCAACTACATTCAGAGGTACTTTATCATTAACGACTTCCACATTAATATCTGTTCCCTCTAAAAAAATAGACGATTCAAAACTAGCTGTAGCACCCAAAAAAGTTTTTTTGATGCTTCCTTCCTTCATATGAATATTTCCTTTGTACCCAGCCTCAAGACCAGTAACAAAGTTCTCGATATTTGACTTCAGCAATTCAACCTTTGCACCTGCTAACGACAATACAGCACTCCCAAACCCCATAACAGCAGTTTGAGCATTAAAGCTTTTAGGATCTACACCAACGATAGATACACCTTCTACCTTTACACTTGTCGCCTTAGCAATATTTACAGTTTTGGATAAAGGTCCCCTTACAACGCCAGAACGCGAAGAGTCAACAACACTTACACGTCCGGAGGTATTCCCTCCTACAAGACTATTAACAGTCCTGGCAGCCCTGGCAGTTCTGGAACCTGCACCTCCCGTTACAACACTAGAACGCGAACCATTCGCATTGCTAGAACGCGAACCATTCGCATTATCTATAACAAGACGACCCACTGCAAACACAGCATTATCACCGTATTTTTTTACACGAATCTTACCTCCTTTTATTGTATGTTCTCCACCGTCCACACATATAATGGATCCACGCTCTGACTCACCAGAACTATCTTCACACATATCTATATCGTTTTTAGGAAAAAGCGCAAAAAGAGGTATTCGTGAACCAGGAAGTTGTCTTATAGAAACGTACGCTCTAGGCAATGAACCCTTTGCTTCTGATCTAGGTTCAATGAGTACTTCTAAATATTGAAATGCTGAAGATAGTCCTGTAACTAGAGATTCAGGCGTTGGAACTATAGAAGAGATAGAAGAGATTGAGTCAGCGACAGATGTTTTAACTGTATCCAATGCAAGTGAAACTACCTTTTCAGCGATTGCATTAGAGACAGATGATGTAATTGCATTAGGAACAAATGACGCAAATGGAGATAATACAGGCGAAGAGAATGAGAACCAACCACTCCCCATAGAAACATCTACACCTTGCAAAAAGAAGAAAGCACTTGTTGTCAGTGCGTACAAACGTGTACGCTTTTTAAATACATTGATCATATGTCAAACTTTCTAAATAATGTTGCAAAAACACTAGAATTAAGTGAAAATGAGGTAAGTGAACGGTTTGTAACATATGTCAGTCAACTTTACAACATAGTGTTATTTATTTACGCTTCATTTTGTGCATAAAAATACCAAAGTTAAGTTTTTAAGTGCGCAAACCTTTGTAATATTAGATAAAAGGATAAAATCACGATGATAAAATATATGAAATGGATGACTTCTGTTTTACTGGTTGCAATTAGTTTTGCAACGATTTTGTGGACGCATACGAGTATTGCAAATACGAGTACCCAGACAAATATAACAATTGATCATGTTTCAGGCACGACTTCTGTTCCCACTTCTCCGCAAAAGGTTGTTGTGTTTGATCTTGCCTCGCTAGATAATATGAATCGCCTTGGTATCCAAGCAGTTATCGGCGTTCCTGAAGGAAAAAAACCTTCCTATCTGCAACAATTTGACGATGCAAAATATGAAAGAATAGGGACCGTTTTTGAGCCCGATTATGAAAAAATTGCCACTCTTCAACCCAATTTGATTATTATTTCCTCCAGAACCCAAGCAAAATATAAAGACTTATCCAAAATAGCTCCAACAATTGATCTAACAGTAGAAAATGAAAATTCTCTTGAAGATATTAAACGAAATGTGTCTATCCTTGGAAAAATTTTTGGCAAAACACAAGAAGCAGAAAAGGAAATTGCAAAACTCAATGAAGCTTTTGCTGAAGTCCATAAAAATACCCAAGGAAAAGGCACCGGGCTCATACTCATGACCTCTGGTGGAAAAATCAGTGCTTTCGGACCAAAATCACGTTTCGATATTTTTCACTCCGCTTTTGGAATTGCCCCTGCAACCGATAAACTTACCGTGCAAAAACATGGACAACTCATTTCTCCTGAATTCATTCTTGAAACCAATCCTGATTGGTTGTTAGTGATTGATCGCGATGCAGCCATTGGGCGGGAAGGACAATCCGCAGCACAATTGCTCAACAATGAGCTTGTTCACCGCACAACAGCAAGCAAACAAAACCAAATTATTTATTTGGACTCTTGGAGCTGGTATCGTGCAAATGGTGGTTTAACGGCACTCATTGAAACCGCACAGCAGATCAATGAAGCCTTTACAAAGAGCAAATAAGCGCACGAAAGAGCTTGCTTGCTATATAAATAAAATTTAAAAGCAGAGGTTGTTTATAAAATAACCTTTGTTTTTTTATTAAATTTTGTTAGAAAATGATTTAACGTGAAGAATTACTGGATAACCATAACACTTCTAATTTTCCTGTCTATCCTCAGCATTTTTGTTGGTTATTCTGATGTCTCACCTTCTAACCTTTTCGCAGCCGATCCCCATGCGTGGCTTATTTTTTGGCAAACGCGTCTTCCTCGTACCATTGCAATCATTTTAGTAGGCGCAGCACTTGCACTTTCAGGTATGATTATGCAACTATTAACACGCAATCGCTTTGTCGAGCCATCAACCGTCGGAACCGTTGAATCTGCTTCCCTTGGCATTCTTTTTATTATGATTTTTTGGCCCGATATTCCTGTTTTAGGAAAAATGGTCGTTGCGACAATCTTTGCCATGGCAGGCACTTTACTTTTTATGTTTTTATTGCAACGCATTCCTCTAAAATCTGCTCTCATTGTCCCCCTTACAGGGATTATGCTAAGCTATATTATTGGCTCTTTAACCAATGCCATTGCAGATTATGAAATGTTACTTCCTTCTCTTCAAGCTTACTTATTTGGCAGTTTTTCGATGGTTCTTGAAGGAAAATATGAGCTTTTATGGCTATCTCTTCCCCTTTGTATTCTGGCCTATTGTACTGCTGATCGCTTTACGGTTGCAAGTTTGGGAGAAGATTTAACCAATAACCTTGGATTGAATTATCGTGTTGTCATGTTTTTTGGTCTTTTTATTGTCGCCTCAATCACTGCTGTTGTTGTGTGTACCATTGGCCGTATTCCTTTTGTTGGATTGATTATTCCAAATATTGTTTCAAGTTTCATGGGAGATAATATGCGCTATACCGCTCCTTGGGTGGCCATCAGCGGTGCAGGATTGGTCTTGATTTGTGATCTTTTAGGACGAATCATTCAACCTTCTTTTGAAATTCCCATCAGTACCATGATGGGCGTGATCGGTAGTTTTATTTTTATAATACTCCTTTTACGCTGGAGAAAGCATCTTGGATAGAAAAAAAACAACAATATGTGTATTAACGACGCTTATCATCATGGCATGTACTGTCATTAGTCTTTACATGGCGTGGAATATCAATGTTTATACATGGACATTTCGCCTTACAAAACTTATCTCTCTGCTCCTTATTGCCTATGCAATAAGCGTTTCTACGGTTTTGTTTCAAACAATTGTTAACAATCGTCTTCTTACCCCTTCACTTATGGGATTTGATCAGCTTTATATTTTAATAAAGACTATCCTGCTGTATTTTGTAGGCTCTCTTTCTTTGCCCTTTTTGAATGAAGAAGGGCAGCTCATTCTCGAAGCCCTCATTCTCATTATCTTTTCAACAAGTCTTTTTCGCTGGCTCTTTTCAGGAAGCTTAAAAGGGCTTCACTTGACGCTTTTAATTGGTGTTGTTTTAGGCGGCTTTTTTTTCAGTTTACGCATGTTTATGCAATTGCAATTAAATCCAGACCAAATGATGAATTTAACGGACATCATGTTTGCAAATTTTAATAAATTCAATACGTCATTAATAAGCTTTGCCACAATCATTGTCTTCATTGTAAGTTTGATTGGATGGCGTTCACGTCATCTTCTTGATATTTTGGCTTTGGGACGTGAAAATGCTCTCAATCTTGGCGTTAATTACCACAAAAGTGCGACAGCTGTCCTTATTTTTGTTTCCATTCTTGTATCCATTTCCACCGCATTGGTAGGCCCCGTCACTTTTTTTGGACTGTTAGTTGCCAATCTTTCCTATGAACTTTCTCCTCAAACAAAACACAGTGTTGTTGTCCCTATTGCAATATTATTAGCGATTATTTGTTTGGTGGGGGGACAATTTATTTTAGAGCAAATTTTTCATATGGCAGGGCGTTTAAGTTTTATCATTGAGTTTTGTGGAGGTATCGTCTTCTTAATGTTATTGATGAAGGGAAAATTAAAATGATTGAGATCAATCATCTTTCCAAGGCGTACGGAGCACGATTGATTATCGATAATTTATGCCTTCATCTTCCAAAAGGGGGGATTATTTCTCTGATTGGCCCCAATGGTTCGGGAAAATCAACTCTTTTAATGCTCATAAGACGTCTTTTACCGCACCATCAAGGGACAATTAACATTGACGGCTTTGATATCGATAAAATGCCCCACGATATTTTGGCTCAAAAACTCTCAATTTTACGTCAAGATAATCCTTTATCCTTCCGTTTAACCGTGTATGATTTAGTAAGTTTTGGGCGCTATCCTTATTCAAAAGGCTGGTATACACATGAAGATAAACAATTTATCGACAGTGCACTACGCTATCTCGGCTTACAAGATTTACAAGACCGTTTTTTAGATGAACTTTCTGGCGGTCAGCGTCAACGCGCTTTTATAGCAATGGTTATCTGCCAAGATACCGATTATCTTCTTTTAGATGAACCATTAAACAATCTGGATATGAAACATGCCGTTTCTATGATGAAGCAATTACGCCGCACAGCTGATGAACTGAAAAAAACCATTCTTATTGTTATGCACGATATTAACTTTGCCTCATCTTACTCAGATATGATTGTTGCACTGAAAAATGGGAAAGCGGCCTATTGTGGGACTCCAAAAGAAATCATGCAACCAAAAATTCTTAAAGACATTTATGATGTCGATATTCAAATCAAAACAATTAATGACATCCCTATCGCTCTTTATTATCGATAATCATAAAATTTTTTTCGCTTACATGCACTATAGAATCTGCTAGGGATAGTAAAATTGGCTTATTGGGGAATAGTTTAATGGTAGAACAGCTGACTTTGACTTCGTCAATCTTGGTTCGAATCCAAGTTCCCCAGCCCGTATTTAATAATTGTAGCTTATCATCGGGTTTTGTATAATTTGAAAGTAGATTTTGCATCAATTTATTTTTTTCAAAGGATCATCAAAAACCTTTCAAAGGTTATTTAAAATCCCTTTAATGCATATTTTCTCTTCCTCTAAAAATTGCAATTTGAGATGATAAGCTCTTGAGCCGGTGCGGATTCTTTGAACCACATGTATAAGATGTGCCAACCCCTTTTATCTTAAATTGGCTAAAGATTTTTCGGATCTGAAGCACATAATTGAGAGAGAAGAAACTTTCCCTTTAATTGCACAAGCAAAGCAAACATCGTCTGGTAATCCTCTCGCAAATAAATCCTTTCCATAATAATACACGTATATCTGTCTCTGTTTATGGGAAAGCCTTATCTAATAGCTATAAACCTATCTAAAGAGAGAATTCAAAAAAGAAAGCCGAGCCAAATGACATGACGCGGCTTTCAGATATTGATTATAAGATTCAAATGAACCATCCACAATGGAGTAATGAATGCATATATACAAAACGTATCATATTGCAAGGGCTCTATTTAGAAATATGAAAACTTATCAAAAGAAAATGCATCTTAAATGAATGTCTTCTCAATAAGGCTTTCATAAGTATCTTTTCATTTTGCACTCAAATGTAACTTCTTTGCAAATTAACCAGCTCAAATTTGAGTTGGCAAAATCAATCAATTCAATTTTGGAAGCATTATCTTTGGAATAGCCATCTTTAAACATTATAGCTTTTGACACAAAATTGAGTAAAATCCCATGCCTCAGATGTTACAATGGTTTTGAATTTTGCTGCCTCATCTTTTTTTCAATAGGTGCCCCCAAATTTTGAGAGAGCTCATTTGGTTTTGTATTTTTAAACTGTAACTTTTAAAACGTTTTTTCTCGCTTGCTTGCGTTATATCATTGAAATGCTTTCGGTTTGATAAGACATAACATTGTGATGATAGTATCTATATAATGCCTGCCTATCATTTACTAAATTTTTAGCAAGCGTTTTTAAAAACGTATCATAAAATTTATGACACGTTATGAATAATAACCGCTTTTCATTTCATTTGAATGCACCCATGCGTTATAGTATTTGCATCATGATTTGCTTTTTATAATCTATACATCCATGGCAATCCTATATAAAAAATGATCAATTCAAACATGCATAAAAGTATGGATTCTTAAGTGGATTCATATAAAATAATTGCACTTAATATATTTATTTTATTAGTTTTTGTACAATGCCTTTTTAACTTCATAAAGATATCAATTTCCTTGTAAAGAATATTCCTCCCATTCCAATAAAAGGCTCAATATAAGTGTGATGAGGGATAGCTTTTATGATTTTACAAGTACTGATCACTGGCCATGCAATAACGCCGACTGATCTCCAAACCAATTAGACCACCTGTGGAAACAGGCAGGCTGTGGGGCTGAATATAGTGGAACAGCACCGAACGAATAAGCCACGCGCCGCAAGTAAGCCTCTTAGCGTGCATAGCTTATAGGTTTTGGAAACAGATAATTATTATAATTGAGGTACTATAATTTAGGCGATTAAAGATCAGATCTTAAGCTTTTTAATCCAGTGGACAAACACGAATAATGTGTCCGTCCGGATCTTTGATTAGGAAGGTACGTCCAAATACATCAGTATACGGTTCCTTCAAAACATTTATCTCAACAGTGGTTTGCTCTTGCCATTCCACATATAGCTTATCTACGTCCTCTCCTGTTGGCAACATAATGCCGATTTCTGAAAAACGAGGCACATTCTCCTCAGGCGTATCGCCCCCTGACCAGAGAGCAAAGAGTGCATCCCCCGAAGAAGCAAATGCAACATAGCGTGGCGAGGTAAACACAGGTTCTTTCTTGAAGATGAATTTGTAAAAAGCTGTAGAATACTCTATGTTTGAGACATATACCAACTGTAGATTTGGGGTAACAGGATAAGTGGAAATATTACTCATTAATTCTCCATGATTTAGTAGCAACTGCCTGACAGGCTATACCTATATAGAGGATATTTCAACAAGAGTTTGTGATGCTTCCATTCGCGGTGTGCTCTATTTATATGTTTTTACTCACTTATTGCTATATGCTAAAATATCGAGGCCGCCACTACTGGGATTGTAATGATATCCTATCGCTCTTTATTATTGATAATCTAAAGATTTTTTGCTCTTGCCTACACTATAGAATCTGCTAGAAATGGTAAAATTGGCTTATTGGGGAATAGTTTAATGGTAGAACAGCGGACTCTGACTCCGTCAATCTTGGTTCGAATCCAAGTTCCCCAGCCAGTGTAGCTTGCCTGTAGCTTGCCTGTAGCTTGCCAGCGGTTTTTGTATATTTTGCCTGTAGCTTGCCAGCGGTTTTTGTATATTTTGCCACTAGGTTTTGTACCAATTTATTTTTTCTCAAAGAGTTTTTAAG
>NZ_JBHIRD010000021.1:0-28145 GCF_042196905.1 Bartonella sp. AA89HNZF | reverse complement strand
TCTTCCCATGATCAACGTGACCAATCGTACCAATATTAACATGCGGTTTTGTTCGTTCAAACTTGCTCTTCGCCATTTGAGCTCTCCATTTTCCGTCCAAACCAAGGACTAAGTTAAAAATTAATTACCAACCTGAAATTACGCGTATTTCTTTTGAATCTCCAAAGCAACAGCCGAAGGTACAGGCTCGTAATGATCAAACTGCATTGTATACTGCGCACGCCCCTGACTCATAGAGCGAAGAGTATTCACATAACCAAACATATTTGCTAAAGGAACCATTGCATTCACAACCGTTGCAATGCCGCGCGCTTCAGTTCCTGAAATTTGTCCCCGACGAGAATTGAGATCACCAATAACATCACCAACATAATCATCTGGTGTAACAACTTCCACCTTCATGATCGGTTCAAGAAGCTGTGCACCAGCCTTCTTTGCCCCATCACGAAAAGCCGCACGAGCAGCAATCTCAAAAGCCAAAACCGAAGAATCAACATCGTGATAGCCACCATCAATGAGAGTCGCTTTTACACCAAGCATAGGAAAGCCCGCAAGAGGACCTGACCCCATAACACTCTCAATCCCTTTTTGAACACCGGGAATATATTCTTTAGGAACAGCACCACCAACAATCTTTGACTCAAAAATAAAATCATCACCATCATGAGGCTCAAAAACAATTTTCACACGAGCAAATTGACCGGCACCACCCGATTGTTTCTTATGCGTATAATCAATTTCCGCCATTTTAGTAATTGACTCACGATAAGCAACTTGAGGCTGCCCAACATTTGCTTCAACTTTAAACTCGCGCCGCATACGGTCGACAATAATATCAAGATGAAGTTCACCCATTCCAGCTATAATAGTTTGACCTGATTCTTCATCCGATTTAACACGAAACGAGGGATCTTCCGCCGCTAAACGATTAAGAGCAATCCCCATTTTTTCTTGATCTGCTTTTGTTTTCGGTTCAATTGCAATCTCAATAACGGGTTCAGGAAATTCCATCCGCTCCAAAATAACAGGCTTCAAAGGATCGCAAAGAGTATCACCCGTTGTCGTCTCCTTAAGCCCTGCAAGAGCAACAATATCACCAGCAAATGCCTCTTCAATATCCTCACGAGAATTTGAATGCATTTGAAGCATACGCCCCAAACGTTCCTTCTTCTTCTTCACAGTATTCTCAAGAGAAATACCCTTCTGAACTTTACCAGAATAAATACGACAGAACGTCAACGAACCAACAAAAGGATCATTCATAATTTTAAAAGCAAGCATAGATAGCGGAGCATCATCAGAAGATTCGCGTGTCGTCTCAGCCTCAGTCTTTACATCAATACCCTTAATCGCCGGGATATCAATTGGAGAAGGAAGATAGGAAACAACAGCATCCAAAAGTGGCTGCACCCCCTTGTTTTTAAAAGCCGTACCACAAAGAACCGGATGAAATTGAACTTCTACTGTCCCCCGACGAATGAGAGAAACAAGTTGCTCATTGGTTGGCATAACACCTTCCAAATAAGCCTCTGTCGCAGCTTCATCAACCTCCACGGCCATCTCAATCAATTTCTCGCGATATTCTTCAGCTTTCTCCTTTAAATCAGAGGGAATTTCACTTATTACCGCCGAGGCACCAATAGAACCATCCCACTTTAAAGCCTTCATCTCTACAAGATCAACAACACCTTCAAAGTCATTTTCAGCACCAATCGGCAACTGCAAAACAAGCGCTTTAGCACCCAACCGAGAGCCAACCATCTCCACACTACGATAGAAATCAGCTCCTATTTTGTCCATTTTATTAACAAAAACCATACGAGGCACACGATATTTTTCAGCTTGCCGCCAAACAGTTTCCGTCTGAGGCTCCACACCAGCATTTGCATCCAACAAGGCTATTGCACCATCAAGAACACGCAAAGAGCGCTCAACTTCAATCGTAAAATCAACGTGCCCTGGCGTATCAATAATATTAAAGCGACGCTTCCGACCGTCCTGCCCTTCCCAAAATGTCGTTGTCGCAGCAGACGTAATCGTAATACCACGCTCCTGCTCCTGCTCCATCCAATCCATTGTAGAAGCACCATCATGGGTCTCGCCAATTTTATGATTCTTACCGGTATAGAACAGAATACGTTCAGTCATCGTAGTCTTACCAGCATCAATATGCGCCATAATACCAAAATTACGATAATCTTCAATTTTATATTCGCGAGCCATTATATTTGCCTTAGTTTAAAACTTCTACCAGCGATAGTGAGAAAAAGCACGATTAGCTTCAGCCATACGATGAACATCTTCACGCTTTTTCACGGCAGAACCACGATTATTAGCCGCATCCATCAATTCACCAGATAAACGCTCAACCATCGTCGTTTCATTTCGACCACGTGCCGCCGCAATCAACCAACGAATAGCAAGAGCCTGACGACGGTCAGGACGAACATCAATCGGAACTTGATAAGTAGCACCACCAACACGGCGTGAACGAACCTCAATATGAGGAGCAACATTCTCTAAAGCTCGATGAAATAGAGCCACAGGATCTGTTTTTACTCTTTTTTCTACAGAATCAAGCGCACCATAAACAATACGCTCTGCAACTGATTTTTTACCATCAAACATAATGGCATTCATAAATTTCATAATAACCAAATCACCAAATTTTGGATCTGGATTAATCTCACGCTTTTCTGCTCTATGACGACGGGACATTGGCTTTGTCTCTCAATATTATTTTGGACGCTTTGCGCCATACTTCGAACGACGCTGTTTACGATTCTTGACACCCTGTGTATCAAGCAAACCACGAATAATGTGATAACGAACTCCTGGCAAATCTTTCACACGACCACCACGAATCATTACAACAGAGTGCTCTTGAAGATTATGTCCCTCTCCAGGAATATAACCAATCACCTCAAATCCATTCGTCAAGCGAATTTTAGCAACCTTACGAAGAGCAGAATTAGGTTTCTTCGGTGTTGTTGTATAAACACGCGTACAAACACCACGCTTCTGCGGATTCGACTGCAGAGCAGGAACCTTATTACGTTTAACTGGCGCCACACGCGGCTTTCGAATCAACTGGTTTACGGTAGGCATGCAACCTTCCTCTTTTCGATCTACATTCGTCTTACCCAATAGGGCTTTTCTATCTTAATTTCCATCCACCCCAACAAAATCGGAACAGATATCTAAGTCTACACACAAAATCGGGCACACCTGCACAAAACAGTTCACCCGACCATAAGCAGAGAAGGCAATAGCCTTTTGCACTAGCATTTGCTTTTAATCTTCTTAACACCTGTGAATAATTTTCCGGCTCATATCCAAAACACCTGATTACATCCACATCGGTTATGTTCATTCCTAATAGCGAGAACACGTACATTCGTCAAGAACTAAACAGCAGAAAGTTTTTTAAAAATGAAAATAAATTAAATTTTAAAGCTTTAAATTTGCTTTTACCGCTACTCTTGATAAATTAATTTACCATAGTAATATCCCCTATAAACAAAAAAGATGTGACTGTAGTAAAACATAAATGCAGTAAATTGAATTGCATATTTGATATCTAATGATGAGCACCATGAAAATAGCAACGTGGAATATTGCTGGAATAAAAGCGCGCCATGAAACATTATGTCAATGGCTGCAGCAAAACCAACCGGACATAGTCTGTTTACAGGAAATTAAAAGTATTGATGAAAATTTTCCACGCGATACAATTGAAAATTTAGGTTACCATATAGAAACACACGGACAAAAAAGTTTTAATGGCGTTGCGATTCTCTCTAAAAAAACACCAGATGAAGTGATCCGTCGATTACCAGGCAATGATAATGATAAACAAACACGTTACATTGAAGCTGTTTATTCAACAAACAAAGGTGTTGTTCGTGTTGCATCTCTCTATTTGCCAAATGGGAATCCTATTGAGAGTGAAAAATATTCCTATAAGATAGAATGGATGGAAAGATTATATACACATGCAAAATCATTACTTGCGTATGAAGAACCTCTTATTCTAGCAGGTGATTATAATGTCATCCCCACTCCATTAGATGCAAAAAAACCTCAAGAATGGTATCAAGATGCCTTATTTCTTCGAGAAACAAGAAAAGCATTCCAATGTATTCTTCATTTAGGTTTTTATGATGCTATCCGGAATGTCACCGATACTCCCTCCTTCAGTTTTTGGGATTTTCAGGCGGGTGCTTGGCCTAAAAATAATGGGATTCGCATTGATCATTTATTATTATCACCAGAAGCTGTTGATCAATTAATTTGCGCTCATAGTCAAACAGAAGTAAGGGGATATCAAAAACCATCCGACCACGTTCCTGTTTGGATTCACCTTAATATCAATTAAGAAAGTACAATCCTCATTTCATGAGACAACAAAAAAATTCCACTCAAAAATAATAACTATGCTACAGCATATAAACAGTATATTTTAAGTACCTAAAATAAAAAATAAATGAATGGAGGACATAAATGAAGAAATCATTGTTAATGCTTATTGCAGCAACGGCCATTGGTTTTACAAGTGTCGCACATGCTGAACATGATACTCTTGAAAAAATAAAACGAACAGGGGAAATTACTTTAGGTGTCCGTGAATCGTCTGGTTTAGCCTACGCCCTTGGTAATAATAAATATGTAGGTTTTCATACAGAAATGGCAGAACGGATCATTGATGATATCTCAAAAAAAATTGGTAAACCAATTAAAATTCATTATCTTCCCATCACTTCTCAAAATAGAATTCCTCTCTTAAAAAATAAAACCTATGATTTTGAGTGCGGCTCAACAACAAATGATATTGCTCGCAGTAAAGAAGCAGCATTTGCTTATACGACATACATTGAAGAGGTTCGGATTGCTGTAAAGAAAAACTCTAATATTAAATCTCTTGAGGATTTAAAGGGAAAAACAGTTGCAACGACCACCGGTACAACATCTGTTCAACTTATTCGTAAAAATAAACGTGCAAAAAACATTCAGTTTAAGGTTTTAAAGGGGAAAGATCACGGAGATAGTTTTTTATTATTAGAATCTGGTAAGGCAGATGCTTTTGTCATGGACGCTTCAATTCTTGCTGGACATATTGCTAAATCAAAGAATCCATCTGATTATGTCATTCTTGATACTGTACTTTCAGTCGAACCTATTGCCTGTATGCTCAGATTACATGACAAAAAATTTGAACAAACAATCAACGATAGTATCGTACGTCAGATTAAAGATGAATCACTGGAAAAGCTTTATAATAAGTGGTTTATGAAACCGATCCCACCTGCTAACACTGTTATGAACCTTCCCTTATCAAAACAAACAAGATATGCTTGGGATCACCCAAATAATAAGCCTCGAGAAAGCTACGCAGAAAAAGATTTATAGAATCTAATAAAGAAGAACCACACTCTTTTGAAATTGAGTGTGGTTTATATTTTAATTCACTTTTTAATAAATTTGGCCTATGTAGATGCGCGTGGTTTATTGTCCTATTTGTGAATGACTAATTTGAGGGAATATCAATTAATGGACTTTTCTTTCCTTTGTAGAGATGACCTTACTCAAACATTGGTAACAGGATGCTTGGGAACTCCCGGCGTAAGTCATACCTATTTAGATACACTTCTCGATGGCTTAAAAAATACAATTATATTGTCTATCACTTCACTTATATTAGCTGTATTGTGTGGTGTTATTATAGGAACAATGCGCACTTTACCCAAAACATCCATAATCAATTATATATTTCGCACTATCGGTACTATTTGGGTAGAGATTATGCGTAATATTCCCCTCCTTGTACAAGTGTTTTTGTGGTATTTTGTTGTTCCGAAGATTTATCCACCAGCGATGAAATTTTCCCCCATTCTCTTAATAACATGCGCATTGGGATTCTTTACATCTGCACGCATTGCTGAACAGGTTCGTTCAGGCATTGAAGCGATTCCTTCTGGACAACGCTATGCTGCTATGGCAATGGGATTTACAACTTATCAAAGTTATCGCTATATTATACTACCACGTGCTATACGTGCAATTATGCCACCTCTTACTTCAGAAGCAATGGGGATTGTGAAAAATTCATCTATAGCATTCGCCGTTTCAATAAATGAGCTCATGCAATTTCAATACCAAACAATTGAAGAAGTAAGCCATGTTTACGAAAATTATTTGCTTGTTACGATCCTTTATATTCTAATAGCCTTATTCGTATTCATTGTGATGACAGTCATTGAACAAATACTCAAAATTCCTAATTTTCAAACAAAGGGAAATTGAATATGGTGAATTTCATAAGCTCTCAGTTTGGACTTTATTTTCCTTTCAATTTTTCCGACTTTGATTTTTCCTTTTTTACCTTTGATGTATTTCGTTCTTACATTTTATCAGGTTTACTCTTTAGCGTTTTTCTAACTCTTTTTGCAACGGTATTGGGGTTTGTTTTCGGCACACTTTTAGCAATGATGCGCCTTTCTTCCATAAAACTTCTTTCTTGGTTTGCAATCAGTTACATAACAGCTATGCGTTCAATACCACTTGTGATGGTTATCTTATGGTTTTTCGTGCTTCTGCCTTTTTTAACTGGTATATCCATTGGTGCAAATAAATCAGCACTCATTACCTTTACCGCATTTGAAACGGCTTATTTTGCTGAGATTATGCGTGCTGGAATCAATTCAGTTCCGCAAGGACAAAAATATGCAGGACAAGCTCTTGGAATGACATATTGGCAAAGTATGTACATTGTCATTCTTCCTCAAGCCTTTAGAGATATGCTTCCAGTCTTTTTAACACAAGTTATTATCCTTTTTCAGGATACAACCCTTGTTTATGCCATCAGTGGTCATAGCCTTTTGAATGGTTTTGATATTGCTGCTAATAATTTTGGTGTAAAGCAAGAAGCTTATATCTTAGCAGCTATTTTCTATTTTGTTATCTGTTTTACACTGTCACAAATAGTTTTGTATTTACAAAAAAAAGTATCCATTATTCGCTAACAGGAAAAAAAATGTCTACTCATATGATCGAAATAAAAAATGTTTCTAATTGGTATGGCGAAATTAAAGTCCTTAAAAACTGTACAACCAATATTAATAAAGGAGAAGTCGTTGTCGTTTGTGGTCCATCAGGCTCAGGAAAGTCAACACTCATTAAAACTATTAACGCTCTCGTCCCTTTTCAAAAAGGTGAAATTTGGATTAATGGAATACCTGTTCATTCAAAAAAAACGAATCTGCCTAAATTGCGAAGTCAGGTAGGAATGGTGTTTCAACACTTCGAGCTTTTCCCCCATTTATCTGTCACAGAAAATTTGACAATTGCACAAATCAAAGTCCTAAAACGAAGCAAAAAAGAAGCACTTGAACGTGGATTGTTATATCTTGAACGCGTTGGACTCATTGAACACAAAGATAAATATCCTGGTCAACTTTCTGGAGGGCAACAACAACGTGTTGCTATTGCACGTGCCTTAACCATGGATCCACTTGTCATGCTTTTTGATGAACCAACATCTGCTCTAGATCCTGAAATGGTAGGTGAAGTACTCGATGTCATGATTAGCTTAGCAGAAGAAGGTATGACGATGATTTGTGTAACCCATGAAATGGGATTTGCACAAAAAGTATCGGAGCGTGTTATTTTCATAGATCAAGGAACAATTCTTGAAGACTGCTCATCTAAAGAGTTCTTTTCTGATCCGCAAGCAAGAAAACCGAGAACGCAAGAATTTTTGTCTAAAATCCTAAGTCATTAGCCGTTAGATTATCAAAAAAAGCTATCTTTACTATGAACTTGTATACAAGAAAACAGAGTTTAATATAAGATGAGAGAATGTAAAAATATTACAATAAGATGTTTAAAAACTGTTATTCTTTAAAATCTCAGCAACCAGTCAAATTGCTGTACGTCTCTCAGATTCATTACAAAGAGCAAAAGCCTCTTCTTGCAAAGGGTGAATCAAATTTTTGTCTTTTACGTTAGCTTTTTTATAGGCAGCAGTTAACATTGCTGCCCCACGGGCAATTTTTCCTTCTTTAAGCAGTATATTTCCAAGCATTGTTTGAACAGAAGGATTTCCTTTTTTTGCTGAGAGTTTAAACCATCGTGGCTTGTAAAGGATTTTTCTCCCTTCCCTCTCCCTTTAAAAATATTTTTCCTAAATGATACTGAGCTTTAGGATTTCCATAGTTTACCGCAGACTGCATATAAAGACAAACAGTATAAGAAGGATCAGGTTTCATAGGTGATTGAGGAATACCTTTTTTATATATCCTGCAAGTTTAACCAATGCATCAGAAACATAACTTTCATCTTCTGAACCAAGATCTGTACCTTTTTCAAAGATATATGCAAAAAAATGATACGTCTTGTAATCATCTTTAGGAACACCATCACCCTTTGCATAGATGTAGCCAAGTTTCCAATTCGCACCGATATGGCCCCTCTTAGCAGCACAACGGAGTGCTGGAATAGCCTGATTTATATGCCCATTTCTATACGTTTAAAAAAATAAAACGAACCATCATTCGCTTCTTGCAAGCTATTGACATCTATTACATAAACAGTCGAAAAGAATCCCCCTAAAATCACAACAATCGTGACTTTTTTCCATATCTGAAACCTATTAACCATTCCCCCCCTACCTCAATTTTAATGATTATATCTGTTACAAATTTCTTTGTAGATATTTAAACTCTTTTTCTTAGTAAGAAGCATACGCAATTTTAAAGTAAAAATTTTAAAAGAAAAAACAAATAGATAAAAACCATCCAAAATGTTCGATAAAATTAAGTATCAATTTTTATATATAACAAATTGATTTTTAAATATAAATCATCATTCTATATTTTGTAACACACCCTTTAACATTCTAGGATTTATTGATCTTAAAATTTTATACGTATGAGCAAAAATCGTTCAATAGAATAACGTGCATTAAACCGCAACTTGAGAACGAAGAGAATACATGATGAATGGCAAGCGTTTAAGTATAAAAAACAATACGAAAGATGGATAAATATAATGATGATAGTTAACTTATAACTTCACAACTACCTTACCACCTTAAAGATGAAGTTTTTTGTCTCTGCCAATCTATAAACAATACAGCTTTTTGTTTAACAGATTGCACCTGACATCATTTCACATGGGGTTAGTTCATACTTTAACACAAGTTTTACCTCAGAATACTCACCACTACATACAAAAAATACCACATATGTAATTTTACATGCCTTATATTGCTACTCTAAATGATGATATTTTACAGAAATAAAACAAGATATTGATTTTAATGATACTTTACCATTTTGCATGTTGAATGAGGACCTCGAATATCGTAAGATTCTCTCATTCCAAACTTGTTCCATGTTAAATCAATCAAAACCATCCGCTTGCACATTACAAGTAGAGAGAGCTATGTGGATAAAAACTCTGTGTAAGAAAGAACTAAAAATGCCTCTTACGAACGGTTTGAGCTAAGGCTTGTCCGGATATTGGACAGAATGGTGCCCCCAGCGCTTGTTACTTCACAAGCATAAAGAAGGGAAGCTCAATGGATTTACCGTTATACCATTCATGATCTACGTCGTGGAATAGGCTTGGATGCCTTAAAAGATGTCTCTTTAATGATAAACATAAAACAATGGATTTCAGTAGAGATTTTATGATCGTTCATGAAAAACTAACAAAAGAAAAGTTTCCTTTAAAGAAGATCTATACCAGCCCTACTGGTATGAAATTATCTATCAAAAAAATAAAAAGCTGAAATCAATCTAACCGCTCTAAAGCAACAAATATTTTTTTCTGCGCTGCACGCAGTTCTAAAACCCTGTTCCGCTCACGCTCAACAATTTCTGCTTTTGCATTTGCTATAAATTGGGGGTTGTTTAACTTAAGCGATATTTTTTCAATATCTTGTTCAATTTTACTAACATCCTTCCTCAAACGAACACGTTCAGCTTCCAAATCAATCAACTGTCCTAAGGGCAAACAAAAAACAGCCTCTCCCAAAATCATTTGTGCTGATACTTCCGGAACTTTATCAGAGAAATCAATAACTTCAATACGCGCTAATTTTTTAAGAAGTGCATCATAACGCTTCACACGCTCTCGCGTTACTTCCCCTCCTTCAACAACAACAAGAGGTGCTTGCGTAGCCACTGGAATATTCATTTCAAAACGTACAGCCCGAATCCCCGTGATGACATCAATAAGCCAATTAATATCATCAGCAGCTTCTTCATCTATCAATGTTTCCTCTGGCCATTTTGTCAATGCAAGCATATCCTCACGCTTGATGGCTTGCGTTTCTGTAAGAGACCACAACTCTTCCGTCATATACGGCATAAAAGGATGAAGAAGTTTATAAACTTCATCTAAAACCCAAGCAGTACAAGCTTGAGCCTCATTTTTAGCATCTTCATTTTCCCCCTGAAAAATAGGTTTGAGAAGTTCCAAATACCAATCACAGAGTGTATTCCAAATGAAACGATAAAGTGTAGCGGCAGACTCATTAAATTTATAGTGTTCAATACCAATTGTCACTGCTGAAATCGTTTTAGAGAGTTCCGTTAAAATCCAACGATTAAGCGCCAGTTTTGCTTGTTCTGGTTTAAAAGCTGGATCATGCTTCACACCATTCATCTGTGCAAATCGGGTAGCATTCCACAATTTCGTAGCAAAATTACGATAACCAGCAATACGGGAAACATCAAGTTTTACATCACGACCTTGTGCTGCCATAATAGCCAAAGTAAAACGAAGTGCATCAGCGCTATACTGATCAACAAGCTCTAAGGGATCGATAATATTTCCCTTAGATTTTGACATCTTTGCACCCTTTTGATCCCGTACCAGAGCATGCACATAAACCGTTGGGAAAGGAACATCACCCATAAAGTGAAGTCCCATCATCATCATACGAGCAACCCAGAAAAAAATAATATCAAACCCTGTCACGCATAAAGATGTTGGATAAAAAGTAGACAACTCAGTCGTTTTATTGGGCCATCCTAATGTTGAAAAAGGCCAAAGAGCTGATGAAAACCAAGTATCTAAAACATCCGGATCACGGATTAATTCAACCACCTCACCATAATGAGCAACGGCTGAATCTAAAGCCTCTTCTTCACTTTTTTCAACAAAAACTGTTCCATCAGGTCCATACCAAGCAGGAATCTGATGTCCCCACCATAATTGGCGAGAAATGCACCAAGGTTGAATATTTTGCATCCAATTGAAGTAGGTCTTTTTCCAGTTATCGGGAACGAACTGCGTTTTTCCTTGTTGAACAGCCTCTATCGCTGGCTTTGCTAATTCAGCAGCATGAACATACCATTGATCTGTCAAAAAAGGCTCAATAGGAACACCACTGCGATCTCCATGAGGCACCATATGGGGATGATCATCAACAGAAGCCAAATATCCCTGTTCTTTCATCAAAGCAACAATCTTCTGGCGCGCAACAAAACGATCAGATTTATCGAGACTTTCTACTAACATTTCTAATTCATCTGATAATATCAAACCATCAAAAAATGCTTCATTCTCACGGAGAAAAATCTCAGCTTTTGGGGTAAAAATATTGATCAAGCGTAAATGATTACGCAGCCCCACTTCAAAGTCATTAAAGTCATGGGCTGGCGTGATTTTTACAGCACCACTTCCAGCCTCAGGATCAGCATGCATATCACCAACAATTAATAACCGACGACCAACAAGCGGCAAAAGAGCATTTTTACCGATAAGATTTTTATAACGCTCATCTTCAGGATTAACAGCAATTCCTGTATCACCAAGCATTGTTTCTGGTCGTGTTGTCGCCACTGTTATAAAAGTTGTCGCATCATTTGGATCAAAAACTTTACCTTCAAGTGGATATCTAAAGTGCCACAAATGTCCTTGAACTTCTTTTTGCTCAACTTCAAGATCTGAAATAGCTGTCAACAATTTAGGATCCCAATTGACGAGGCGCTTATCCCTATATATCAACCCTTGCTTATAAAGCGTGACAAAAACTTCACGAACCGCCTGCGACAACCCCTCATCCATTGTAAACCGCTCACGCGACCAATCACATGAAATCCCAAGACGGCGCAACTGGTTTGCAATAATGCCTCCAGTTTCATAACGCCATTTCCAAATACGCTCAATAAACTTTTCTCTTCCCATTTCTTGACGCGTTGGTTCTTGGCGTTCTGCAAGTTGGCGCTCTACAACCATTTGTGTAGCAATCCCAGCATGATCCATACCAGGCTGCCACAACACATTCCTGCCACGCATCCGCTGAAATCTAACCATTATATCTTGAATTGTCGTATTGAGTGCGTGCCCCATATGAAGTGAGCCGGTAACATTCGGGGGTGGAAGCATAACGCAAAAAGTTTCTGCACCACTTTTAGAACCCACTCCTGCTTTAAAAGCCCCACGAGTCTCCCATCTCTTTGCAACCCGTTGCTCTATAGAGGCAGCATCATAGTTTTTTTCTAACATTCTATCCATCCATAACGCCGCTGAACAACACAATATATGATCAAAACCTGATCAAAATTTCGTGAATCTCAGCCATTCACTAGAGAGCTCGCACAATCGCAAACAAAATCCCCATAAAATGAAAAACATAAAAATAATGTAAAAATAATTAAGACGATTTCTTAATCGCCTTCACAATCTCTTCACGCAAAATATCTTCCAGCAAAACAGGCAATTTAGACTGTAACCATTCAGCTATAGCCGGACGCAATACATCCTTTGCAATCTTTTCTGCAGAAGAAATACAATATGCAGACAATTCCACATGACCATCCCTTCCAGCGTCTGACTGTGATTTTCTTATCTCATCTTCATATTCTTTTGCTTTATAAACAGAACTCCGTTCTTCAGAAGAAAGCTTCATCTTTTGCATATCCATACCAACTGTATTATTTTCTGCCTCTATATCCTCTTTCTCTTGCGTTATCTTCCCTCCTTGATTTTCAGAAGAAAGACCAATACGATCAGCTAAAGCTTTCATAGCATCATCAACCGATAAGGTTGTATCATAAATACCCTCGGATGCCACTTCTGAAGCATTCAGTGCAACATCTTCATTTAAAAAGTGATCAGATTGAACCGCATTTTCTTCGATTATTTCACGAATAGATGTTAAAATTTCATCCATACTTGGCTCACGTAACACGCTTGAACTCTGTACCATACTTTACAACCTCTCAAAGACGCAACAACAAATAGAATCATATTTTCAGTGTATGCAAAAGAATTATAAGATCAACATGCCTCCTACGATATTTTCAAATATGCTTGTCATAAAGAGGGCGCTACACACAATTTTCTACACTTATAAAAATAATATCTCGCCGCAATATCTTTCAACATATTCAACTGTTGACTTACTAATCTTTTAAAAACTAAAATAATTTAATAAGATTCAAAGAGATACTTTTATGTATTATCGGATATATTGAATTGTTTTTAAACCTAAATAACTTGCAGTCAACTTACCAATAGAAGATTGAACACTATAGCTCGCCACAACAGCATTACGCTCTGCCATTGCAAGTGCAATTTGAGCATTAATCAATTGAGTACGAGAATTTAAAACATCCAATGTCGTTGCTTGCCCTACGCGATTTTCTTGAACACGACCTTTCAGAGCAATTTCAGCAGCACGAACACTTTCACGATAAGCAACAACAGATGAGCGTGCGCCCTCCAACTGAAACCAAGCAGAAGTAAGTGCTTGTCGCGTATTGCTATGCGCCAAATCGAGTTGAAGCTGCGCCTGTCCAAGCTGTTCCCTTGATTGGCGAATTTGCGCAGACGTACGCCCTCCTTCAAAAATTGGGACACTCACTGACAACCCTATTGATTTAGAAACGCCATCCTCTCCAGGACCACTATAAATTCGATTATAAGACGCTGTCGCAGAAAAATCGACCTTAGGGAGCAATGCACCTTCTTTTGCCTTTACATTGTAAACACTCGCATCGACTAAATATTTAGCATAAAGGATTGCTGGATGCATAGAAACGCTCATCTGGTAAGCCATATCAAGGTTGGCAGGAAAATCTCTGGCTACGGGAGGGCTTTTTAACTTTTCAGGATCAGAACCAATAACTTGTCGATACACTGCCTCGGCTGCTTTTACATCAGCACGAGCAAGACTCAGCTCTGAAACTGCCACGGAACGTGCTGCTTGAGCTTGAGCAAGATCAACACGCCCTCCCTCACCCACATCAAATTTTGCTTTATCGGAACGAACTTGCTCTTCAAGAGCTGCCAAATTTTCTCTCCGAAGATCGGCAATACGACGTGCCTGATAGACATTAGCATAAGCCGTTACAGTTTCCAGAAAAGTATTTTGTTCAGCATTACGAAGATACTCACGTTGAGCCTGCAACTTAACTTGCGCTGAAGAAAAGATATTTTGCGTGATAAACCCGTCAAATAATCTTTGATTTAATCTCACGCCTATAGATCCAGAAGTGACATAAGGACCTGTAAAAGACTTATTGCGCCCATAGTTCCCAACCCCCTCAACTTGTGGCAACAACCCCGATCGCGCAATAACAACATCCTCTCTGGATATACGCACAGCTGCACGTTCACTATTCAACTTAGCATTGTGTTTATAAGCCTTAGAAAAGGCATCCATCAATGTTTCAGCACAAACAGTCTCTGATAAAAAAATACTCAACACCAACAACAAACATGCCTGAAACTTCTTGTTTATTTTTAACACAATACACACAACAACATACCCCAAATAAATTACGAAATTATCTTTTATTCACCGAACAAACAAGCTCTAAAATACAAAACCAGGTGTTTTTAAAAAACAAGGAAGAGGCTTTACAGCAAGATTAAAAGCACGACGAGCCGAGATGATCCCATCTTCTTTTATATAGATTTGTGCAATAGCAGCATTTCCATGCCCTTCAACCACAACAAGACGTCCACAGTCTTTCATTTGATCAAAGATACCTTGAGGAATAAAATCAACAGATCCCTCAATGAAAATCACATCATAAGGTCCCTCAACGGCATATCCTTGCTCTAAAGGACCATGAACGACAACCACATTATCACATTGATTACGTTCTAAAGCGTCAAGAGCACGTTCAAAGAGAGATTGATCACTTTCCAGCGCAATCACAGACCCTGCAAGTTTTGCAAGCAACGCTGCACAATAACCACTATTTGCACCAATATCTAAAACAACATCTGATGATTTTACAGCGGCAAGCTGTAGTAATTTTGCTAGAGACGCAGGTTTCATCAAATAGCGTGCAGGAACCCCATCTTGCACTGGACATAGAACAATATCGGTATCAAGATAACTTAACATTTTCATATCTTCCGATACAAAATCTTCACGAAATACCGTTAAAAAGGCTTCAAGAACTGATAAATCCGTTACATCGACTGTACGAATTTGATTGTCAACCATTTTGCGACGAAGCTCAGCAAAATCTGCAACCATAACGAATATTTTCTCCTAACCTACAAAAAACAAACAAAACAGCGACAATAAGGGACGAAGATCTCTTAAACTATAGGTGTTACAAAAAAGGACGCCACAGTCAACAATTAGATTTTAACTATATAATCTCTCACATAAAAGTGTCTTCACAAGAATAGAGGGAAATAATCTATTTTCCTATACCTCATCTCCCCTAAAAGCCGTTTCGTTTAAAATCGGCTGGAGGCCTCGCCCGGAATCGAACCGGGATACAAGGATTTGCAGTCCTCTGCGTAACCATTCCGCCACGAGGCCTCGTCAACAAACATAAAGGTTTCCATAAGGGAAGGCAACGCATCCGTCAAGGTGTAGAAATCTTCTCACACCTTTTTTCCTCTTATTACACAATTTATCATATTTTTTTAAAAAAAGTAATTTTATCCTTTGCAAATCAGTATTGCTTTGCTATAGCCTTTTCAATTAAATAATTGGGCACCGTTCCCCGGTAGCTCAGCGGTAGAGCAACCGGCTGTTAACCGGTTGGTCGCTGGTTCGAATCCGGCCCGGGGAGCCACTTTTCTTTTATTCCACGTAGTTTATTGTTTTTTCTCAAGCTTTTAGACATGAGGGATTCGTTAATAAAAGTGAGGGAATAGGATTTTTGCAATAAATATAGAAACGCAATATCATACGGGATGTGTTTTTTTGCAATGAACGCAAAAAGCAATTGATTCATTTTAGAATAGCACAAATAAGATTACTTTTTTCAAACCACCGCGCTTCTATAAGAGGGCACTGCAATTATTTGCATATTATAAATTACGATTTCTTTCATCAAAGATGAATTATTAAGCTCCATCAGCAATGAAACTGTATCATATTTTTTTCCAAAGAAAGAATGATTTATACTCAATAAAGAAATTAAACTTAAAAACCTGCTCATGAAGCAATCATTTTGAAAAATGGAAGAATCAATAATCAAGGTCATATATTATCTCCATACACCCCACATAATCTCCTCCCCATCCTAAAAGCAAAAAATATAAAACAAATCTGTAAACACTCCGACGTCTTATCTAACAGGTTATTCCTCCTGCTAACGACTTCAACGCTTTACAAACAACCTTGCCTTGTTCACCACACTGTCATAAAACATTTAATACATAAAGTCTTATAGGCTTTATATCTCCCAAATACTTTATATCCCCCCCCCAAATAATAGTGTTTTACAGTAAAAACCAAGATAACAAGCTAAATTGTTAAGAATCCTGAGAAAGCCTTCAGAAATCATGACATTCTCGCTATTGTATTATGCAGTCACATGCTTTTTTAAAGAGATATCTCTTAAATTCCCCAAGACTCTTTCACAATGACACCCCCGTAAATGGTATAAAATGAAATCGATTGATCAGCCCCATCTTTATTTATAATAAAAGTCATACCATCGTACTATTTTTCAACTCTCAATCTCAGCAATCCCCCATTGCCTTTGAAAGAGTTTATAAAAATTATTTTATTTATTTTTCAAATGTTTATTTATATGACAACTTCACACATAACGTGCAAGCGAATACTTTTGATTGATCCGCATAAATAACTTAAAAATGAAAAAAATACGATATAATGAATTATTAAATATATAAAACAATGAGTTATTATTAGACATCAATTTTTAAAATTAAAAGTTATCATTAAAGATAAAACACATCCTTTATAAAAATAATTTTTATATAAATAAAATCTACTTTTATTCCCATTTTTAAAAATGGGAATAAAGCAAATAAATAATTGCCTCTACAATAATGATTTTTAAATAAATCCAAACGGTTAGAAGTTTTCATTTCTAAAAAATGAAAAGCTCTGAAGAATCTTCTTACTTTTAACTCTTTTCAATTGAGAATAAATCAACAAAAGTAAAAAATCTCCTATACATGATCTTTTTTCAAGACTTTATCTAAGCAGCCTTCTTAACTGATTTCCGAAAACGAAAAGTCTTTGCACGCTTTACTATCGGTTTTGCTTTTTGCTGCCTCTCATTTTGAAGTGAAGAATTCTTCCGCTGCAACTGTGCAGCATCATCTTTTCGACCTAAAAACTGTTTTTGACGTTTAGATTTTTTAAAACGGCGTTCCTTATCGTTTTCTTTACTTTCTCGTACAATTGGCTTTTCTGGAAACGCTGCAAATTGTTCTGGAACAGCCTCAGCCACCAATTTCATACGAATCAAGCGCTCTATAGCACGCAAGCGGGACCTTTCTATCTTCTCATCAAAAAGCGTAAGTGCTACACCAGATGCACCATTACGTCCTGTACGACCAATACGATGTACATAACTTTCAGCTTCATCTGGTAAGTCGTAATTAATAACGTGACTTATCCCTGGTATATCAATACCGCGTGCAGCAATATCTGTTGCCACTAGGATCTGCACAGATCTTTCACGAAAAGCTTTTAAAGCAGACTGGCGAGCACCTTGTGATTTATTTCCATGAATTGTTGCGACTAAATATCCTACCTTTTCTAAACTACGCGTGACAGCATCTGCCCCATGTTTCGTTCGAGTAAAAACAATAACCGAATCAAAAGCTGGATTTGTCAAAAGTTTACTTAAAACATTCTTTTTTTCATTCGTAGGAACACAATATAATTTTTGGCAAATCTCTACAGCCGTAGTACCTTGAGGAACAACTTCAATTTTAACCGGATCATTGAGTAAACATTTTGCAAGCACAGCAATTTCCCTCGGCATTGTTGCAGAAAAGAGTGCTGTCTGACGCTCTTGATGCAAAAGCTTTGCAATTTGCTTAACATCATGAATAAACCCCATATCCAACATACGATCTGCTTCATCCAAAATCAAAAAACGAGATTGGGAAAGATCAACACACTTTTCACGAACAAGATCTCTCAAACGCCCTGGAGTCGCTATCAAAACATCCACACCTGCTTCCATACGTTTAATTTGTTTTAAACGTGATACGCCCCCAAAAATAAGACATGTTGAAAGATGTGCTCCTTTCGCCGCAGTGCGAATCGTTTCATCAATCTGAACAGCAAGTTCACGCGTTGGAGCTAAAATCAAAGCGCGTGCAGTTTTAGGGCATCGTTTATCACCTAAAGCCAAAATCTGACTTAAAATAGGCAAACTAAATGCCAAGGTTTTTCCAGAACCTGTCTGAGCAACACCTAAAATATCGTGTCCTTTCAACATCACTGGAATAGCTTGTTCTTGTATAGGTTTAGGTTTACTCATCCCAGCAATGAGTAAATTTTTAATCAAAAGAGTAGGCAAACCTAACTTTGTAAAAACATTTTCTTCTTTTATAGGCAAAATAAAATCTTTCCTTAGCTGAAGAACTCAAAATGAAGTAACCATCTGAACTCTCCACTCAAGAATCCGCGCAAGAGAAATCCCTGACATTTTAAATGAAGCAACGCCTAAAAAGCGGCTTGCGCAACTCATGAACACCTTGAAATCAAGATAAAGGCGTATAAACTTCACTTTACAAAAAGCCAACAAACCAGCCTAAATGCCTTCACCTCTATTATCTTTGGATTATGATAAAAAAGCAAGAACTTTACGAAATACATTTATCATGAATAAAAACAATATTTAGATCGTTTACTTTTTGATGATTGTGTCCATCGGTAAATGTACCTTGATAAAATCAGGATAAATCTCGAGAAAAACTGGATTTTGTAAAGTTTTTTGACCGCCATAAATTAAATACCATTGGTTTTTATCAAAAATCGCCAAAGTTTTATATTGAATGATGCGATCTTTCATCTCAAGAACTGTTGGAATTAAAGCATACAAAGTACCGTTATCAGTTTGTAAATACTCTATATTTTCTTTATCTAAATAATAAGCACCAGAAGGCAACCCCTCAAACTTCTTATGCAACTGTTGAAGAAAATCACTACGTAAAGCACTCTCTGTTGTATTCAATCGATGTGCCATCTCTTTATAAAGCCGCTCAGGCATATAACGAGAAATAGGCATAAAATTCCCATTTTTTATAGCATTATTGACATCAACAACGACTCTTGAAAGTTCATCTTTTTGTACTATTGTTGGCTGAGATGCTAAACTCTGTTGATTAACAATCAAAAAGAAAAATAGACTCAGCACCGAATAAAAAATAGGTTTCATCATTATACTTCTTTTTTTAGTAAAATTTCAGTTTTTCAAATAACAAAATCAAATAACGTTTGATCATCAGTAATATCACGGTAACGCCAACCTAACGTTTGAAATTTTTCCTCTAAAAGACAAAAATTACCGTATTTTTTTGTTTCAATCGCAACCAATACAGAACCAAAGTTTCTCGCTGATTTTTTAAGATATTCAAAACGTACGATATCATCATCTGGCGATAATGTGGAAAGAAAATGACGCAATGCACCAGGATGTTGCGGAAAACTAAAAATAAAATATTTTCTCAACCCTTGGAAACGTAAAGAACGCTCTTTAATTTCTGGCAAACGCTCAAAATCAAAATTACCTCCTGAAATAACAAGAAGAATTTTTTTCCCCTTTAACTCTTGAGGAGGAATACTGTTAAGTGCATCAATCGATAAAGCACCAGCCGGTTCAAGAACCACACCTTCAACATTAAGCATTTCAACCATCGTAGAACAAACGCGATTTTCAGGAACCGTAATGACAGAATCAGGGGGAAATTGCTTTAGAATTGTATAGTTTAGTGCACCAATTTCAGCCACAGCAGCACCATCTACAAAAGTATCAATGCTTTCAAGCTTGACGCGTTTTCCACTCTCCAAACAAGCAAGTAAACTTGCTGCTCTTTGCGGCTCAACAAAACGAAGCTTTGTTTTCCAACCATACTCATGTAGAAACTTGCTCACTCCACTTGCCAAACCACCCCCACCTACCGGCACAATCATCAAATCTGGCTCACTTTCTCCATTGAGTTTTTTCCATTGTAAAGCAGCCTCACAAAGCACTGTTGCTTGCCCCGTAATAATGCGAATATCATCGAAAGGTGGAGCCATTACACCACCGCTCTCTACGACAAAGGATTGTGCAGCTTCATAACATTGATCAAATGTTTCACCAACCAAACGAATATCAATGAATTCTTTACCAAAAATACGTGTTTTTTCAATTTTTTGTTGTGGCGTTGTCATAGGCATGAAAATCACGCCTTTACGTTTAAAATAACGACAAACAAAAGAAACCCCTTGCGCGTGATTCCCCGCTGAAGCACAAACAAATGCAGAATCTGGTGATATACAGCTAAGCATTTCTGAAACAAAATTGAAAGCACCACGAATCTTATAAGACCGCACCGGTGTTAAATCTTCACGCTTTAAATAAATTTCTGCATCATACTTTTGGCTAAGAAAATCATTTCTTTGAAGTGGTGTTTCAGCAAACACGTGATGCAATCCCACCATAGCTTTTGTGACGTCTTGAATAAATTGACTCATAACACTAATCATTTCATACTTTATTTACATTATAAAAGCTTTTTCTATCGATAAAGGAAACTATTGTCAGTCAAAATTTCACTAAAAAATGAAAAATGTTTCTTTTGTCATTAATTCTTGATTCAATAAAAGATATAGCTTATGAGAGAACTCACATCGCGGACGTGATGAAAACGGTAAACATAGCAGACTTAAAATCTGCCGGTCGAAGACCTTGCGGGTTCAAGTCCCGCCGTCCGCACCAAGTTATCTTAATCTCTCTTATTTTCCAATGAGTTATTAAAAATCAAAAAAAATTAAAGCACCTTCTACACCACCTTTCGTAACTTTATTATAACGCTATTAGACAGCACCGCGATGATGCTAAAATACGAATCATTGCTGCTTTTTGAGGTACCTTTTTAGCACTTTGACCTCCTCCTCATCTTTATAGGATGGAGAGGCAATTAGTATTGCTAATTTGGGATTGGCTTATACTCTTCATGACTCTTGTAAAACGACGCAAAAGCTCAGAAAAGAGATAGATGCAAAAGACAAAATAATAGATAAAGAAGCTAAAATAATACGTGCACAAAAAGATGTGATTCAAAAACAAGAAGAGTTAATTCGAAAATCAACTGCTTCTAAAATTATTTTTCCTCGAATGGCAATTAAAAATTTAGCCCAAAAGTAGTTTCAAGTACTTTCTCACAAACATTTTTTCAAGACAGGCAATCACAACACGCTCTATCATAGCGCACATATAAATACACAACAGCCTTAATGGGGGAAGATGATCATCAAATACACAAATCATTCTCTACCTTGATCTAGGTACCAAGACAGGCTGAGCGATTTCTCGTGTATACAGCAGTATAACAAGTGGCACTTGTCAATTTTGAATCTTGTCGTTTTAAAGGCGATGGTATGCGCTATTTGCGTTTTCAGCAATGACTTACAAAAATGAAGATAACAACAGATAAAGGCAACTCTTCACAAGAAAAGATGATTAAAACGGTGTTGTGCAAAAGGGTAAAACCCAAAAGATGACACCGAAGCAAATGCTTTAGCAATTTTATATTTAGTTAAAGAAGGGAATGCGCATGTCTAATGCAATGCCATGGATAAGATTCCATTTGAATGACTGGATCAATGAGATAGATGGAATGACGTTGGAGCAAAGGTGAGTTTATATAACGCTTTTCATTCGCATGTATGACAAAAAGCACCAATTAAAGAAGACTTTGAAACGCTTGTACGCACTGCAATTGCTCGCAAAAAAGTTTGCAACTCTTGTCGAACACTTAATAAGAAATGATAAACTTATTGAGAAAGATAATGGTTTGTCGAATACGCGCGTTGAAGAAGAGCTAAAAGATTTTACTGATAAAAAAAGTGCACATATCGCAAATTCATAGTGAGGCTGGAAAAGTGCACAATAAAAAACGCTATAAAAAACATTGTAATGATCTTGCTGAAGCAAACGCTAAGCAAAATCAAGCTATAAAGAACCAGAATAAGAATATATATATAATATACTAAAACCATCATTTTAGTAAAAAAACTGGTTCTGAAAATTTAGAAACAAACGAACAAGTTGACGAACCAACAAAGGTTGCTGCTGTTGAGACCACATCAGAGCAAATCGAAACGGGTATAGAAAACCAACCTTCCATTCACGAGCAAAAAAACATTCCGAAAAAAGCTAAACGGGTTAGAAATGACAGTGACTGTCGTATCCCTGATAATTTTGCAATCGATGAGGAATTGCCTCCAGAGCGTGTCAAAGTCGAAATGACAAAATTTCGAGATTATTGGAAAGCAACATGACGCAATTGGGTGTGAAAAGCTATCAAGGATTTAGAGAACGGAAAAAACTATGGAAATCACTCTCAAAGGCAAAAAAGTGTAGATGAACGCATCTCAGACAGCATCCTTGATATCAGGCCTCGAGGTCACTTTGAAACACATTCACGAGATGATAGCTCCGCAGTTTCCTTTAGTTTTGAAAAATGGCAAGCATTGACACAACAGAAGGAAGCAATTGCCTTAGAAGCATGTGATCAATTTCACGAATTGTTTTAAATAAAAGCGAACAAAGAGGACATAGCCAAGGCAATTCGGATGCTTTCGTGTAGTTTAAAATTTCGCAACAGGCCGATCATGAAGGTATAGCGCTTACCTATGGAGAATGATTTTGGAAAGTGTTTCTACGTAGTCACTGATAAAAATGGTTAAACGGATTTTATGCGATGAGGTAGAAGATTTATCAGATACGTTTTTTCCAAGCACTCGTGAGTTAGTAAGATTATGCCGTGATTTGGAAAATAGTCTTTTGGCAAAAGCCAATCTTGTACACAAGGCTGTTTTGAACACCCATGAAAAAAAGCTGAAAAAAGGCAATGAGAGAGAATTCAAGACCACTCACGTTGGTTGAAAAGCAAGTGAAAAACATTTCAGGTTAGCAAACTAGAGAAAATTGCTGATCGTTTTGTGATTGGATGTGCATTTAAATCGACAAAATGGCACCGTACAGAGTGATTTAAAGATTTTATGATAAAAAAACCTATCATATAAAACGCTCTGTACAGTCAAATTTGAGGCAAATAGACAAATTTGTAAAATTAGGATTAAAGCATGTTCATTTTAAAACATCTACTCTTAAAAAACCGTAAACAAGCCCATGCGAAAGAGGTTTGTTGCAACGGCAGTGGGTATGCCCCATGGGGGATTGGACAGAGGAGTATTTTTACAACCTCTACGAATATGGAGACGGCACAAGAGGATGTGAAAAGTTTGATGGTGGTCAGTATTACAAAACACCTAAGAATGCGGATTTTAGTACCAAAGCGCAAGTAAAAGCATGGTTTACGGTGGTGATATTCCGAAAAGCATTCTCAATTACGAACCTCTTATAGACTAGATCAACAGAGAGATAAAAAATATTGACTTTAATTCAGAGTATATTGCGTATTGCTCTAAATGCGCTTCTTAAACATTTACACAAAAGCATAAGAAGCTATTGAATCATGAGCTTTATGTTATATTTTTATATAATATTAGAGAGGGCGTTTTATGCACAACAAAATTACGTAAAGTTGGAGGATCCGTTATGCTCTCTATACCTCCTGCATTGTTTGATGTTCTTCATCTTACTGAAAATATGCAAGTGGGTTTGGCTATTGATAATGGACAAATCGCAAAATTACACTCTTGAAGAATTGTTAGCCCAATGTAATCCTTCGGACGATTTTGCGGATAAAGATGTAGAGTGGTTTGATGCAAAGCCTGTTGACAGAGAGCTCTTGTAATGAAGCGGGGTGAAATTTGGTTTGTATCGCTTGACCCAACCTCTGTCTATGAGAAAAAGGAACGCGTCCTGTACTGATTATGTCATTTGCTAGAACAGCAGGCTTTGCTGTTTCATTGGTGGGAACAGGGCTGCATACAACAGGTGTGATACGCTGCGACCAGCCGCGTGCTTTAGATATAGTAACGCGTAATGGGCGAAGTCTTAGCAAAGTTATCAACATTTCTTACTTGAATTTTTTCTACAACTTTTAATGTTTAAAAACACCAACTTTAGGTAAAAAGTAAAAAAGCATAAGATCATGATTTTTTCTGTTGACAATCAGCTAATCAATTTTTCACAGAATAAAAATCAATATTTGACTAATGATGTCATTAATTATGACTCAAAAGGAGCCATAATGAAAGCTGTCATCACTAAGCCAATGTGTGTTGTTGGCAACAATAAAAGCACTGTTCGTTTTGAAGTTTCAACTCCCAATAATCCATTTGTTGAGCTTTCTAATCAAGTCTATGCTCGTCTCAAGCGTGCAAATGCTGCTAAACCCTTTGTTGATGTTAAAACAAAAATAAAGCCCGACAAGGGAGTTGAACAAATTAAGCAAATAGAACAAGAAGCCGTACAAACATCAACGAAATCAGTGACTAAAAAAACCTCTCTCGAAAAACCAAAAGCATCTAAGGTCTCTCAATCATCAACACCTACTCTTAAAAAGGCTTAGACGTTGAAGTTAATCATCTACCAAAAATAGTATCTTCAACAGGCAAAAGATACCTTCACAAGCCTTCAAGCACCACGCCTTAATTGGGCTCTGCGTAATGCTCTAAACACCTCAGCAAAACAAGTTGAACGCTTTACTGAAAAGCAAGTTACCGACATCTCATCAGCTCAAACAAAGCGTATCAGAAAAGGTGTTTATATTAAAGAAAAAGTGACAGCAAGGTTTCTTGAGACAGGTATCATTGGTTCTGGAACACCAATACCTCTTAAATTTTTTAAAGCAAAAGAAACAAAACGCGGCGTAATTTACACACTGTTTGGAAAGAAAGAAATCTTACCCCATGGTTTTATCAAGGGAGGCAGTTTTCCAAAGCGTGTTGATTTGAAAATGGGAGGGAATGTGTTTCAAAGAGATGACGGAGATCAATTCCCTATTGCAAAACAAGAGGGCCCCTCAACTTCTGAGGTCATGTCAAAGCCAGAGATTGCAAGTGCTATTGTAAAAAAAGCCAATGAGAGATTAATTGCCAATATACAGAACAAACTTGCTCATCATGAATACGCTGCCAACAAGAAAAGCTAGATTATGTTCTTAAACTTTATCTATATATTCCATATCCTTATGAGTTTATGCATTACACACTTTGATTACAATTTTAAAAACAGATTATCACTTATGCTTTGTTCTTCCATAAAAAATCAATGCAAAAGGTACTTCCCAGCGGGTTGGCTTCGTTGCAGGGCAGACTAGTGCGAATTATCGCTAGCGACAGAATTTTCAATTTTACTGTACGCTGTACACTTAACTTATTGATAAATAACAATTTTTATTATGTACACTGTACAGTATGTGAAACGTTTTCTTAGCAAGAAGTAATTTTTGTTGCTGGACAATTCTATAGTAATAGGTATTTTCGAATCAGGTGCCTCAAAAACACCTCAAAACAACTAGCGGATTAGTTGCCGAAATAACTAATCTTCCGCAATTTAAAAGCTTTAACTCATTGTATGCTACATGCATATAATAGCTTTGTCAGGTGTTGTTATACCATATAACACCCTTCGGGGAAAGGCGTAACGACAGACTAGATTGCCGTGTTTCTTAGTGCCCAGAACTCTTTTAAAGTGTCAATAGAAAACCTCTAATCGATAGGAGTTCATTATGAACATTCTTAAAAATATCAGAACAAGTCATTGATCCGAAAACCGTTCAAACTGTTAATGCGCGTGAATTGCATACGTTTTTGGAAGTTAAATCGGAATTTAGAAATTGGATAAAAAATCGCATTAAAGAATGTAAATTTCGAGAAAATATAGACTTTGTGGCGCTTTCTAAAAATTTAGAAAACAGTGGAAAGGTAAAAGAATACCACATTACATTAGACATGGCTAAACACCTTTCCATGATCGAACGTAATGATAAAGGACATGAAGCACGTCAATACTTTATCAAATGTGAACGACTTTTGAAACAAGTAGCAACACCACAGATAGCTGCATCACAAGTTGACTACTCTAAACCCGAGGCATTACTTGGTGTCTTGAACCATTTACAAAGTCAAATTGAGCAGAAAGATCATGTTATTGCAGAATTAGCACCAAAAGCAGAGGCACTTGAGGGTCTAAAACGCTCTGATGGTCTGTTTGGTTTAATTGAAGCCGCAAAGATGTTAGAGTTGCGACCAAAGGATTTAACGGATTACTTACGTAAACATGATTGGGTTTACCGGCGGGCTCCAGGGGTGCCTCTGTTACCTTATCAGGACAAAATAAAGAAAGGATTCATGGATTGTCCTGCTATTACTATCCAAAGACCTGATGGTACAGAAAAGGTACTGCCTTCAACGAAAATCACTTCCAGAGGATTAGCATGTTTGAGAGAGCAAATTCATGGAGGTGTGCAATGAAGATAGATACCAATTTCTTATGCGATTTGTGGATAGCATTGTCTCAGTTTTCCAATCATCGAGGCATTGGAGATGCAAATTGTAATGCCATAGTTGAAGTTATGGAATTAATAGAAAAAGTTTTGATTTCAAAACTTCAGGATGAGATGCCAAGTATGCTTAAAATCTTAACAGTTCTAACAGATTTTGGTGATTCAGAGTTACCGCATAGCATGGATTCTTTGTTACGCGCTTATGAAGCAAATTTCGAGAGCCCCATTAAAAAGGTTGCTTAACTTAAAAACAAAACTCCCCTCCCTATCGTTAAAGGTGGGGAGGTAGTCAAGAGACTTCTTTAGGTAAGAACTCAAAATGAACGGATTTAAAATCAGTTAAGTCATAATCTGTAAGATCGGCAGTATCAACAAAGTTTTCTGCTTCTTCACCCGTCTTGAAAACGGGTATTTGTTTTAATTTAGAGGTTTTCATAAGAATTAGTTTTCTTTTAGTACGTATAGACTTTTAAAAGATTCAAAGTTTAGAAGAAATATATCTATTTAAACTCACACCATTTTCAGCGGCTTGTATTGCAAGTTTTCTATGGAGTTCTGGTGGTATTCTTAATTGAAACTTACCACTATATTTACCATGTGACAAAGGCACAGGAACTTCTTCTCCATTATGTTGCATGTCCTCAACAACTTCTGAAACAAGGTCCATAATACCTTTTAAAGCTTTCTCTGCTTGAGCATCTAACCATGAAAGGGATGGGAATTCTGCACACAATCCGACATATTCCTCATCTTCTTGCGACCACAAAACACGATATGTATAATGATTATTGTTCATGTTTCATCCTTTTTATCGCTTGTAAGACTTGTTTGACTTGATAAGCTTTTGCTTTGTTACCAGAATCTTTTTGAATATTCACACGAGGATCACCAAGCCACGGTGTTTTAAAAACAAAGTGGCTTGTACCATTGTTCCGTGGTTCTCCAAAGAAATAGACACATACAGCCAACAAATCTGAAAACTTAATGTTCTTTGGTGATGCTTTCATCAAGCTGATTATTTTTTCAACTTTATTACTCATAACCAATAATAGTATCATTATTAATCCTAGTCAATCATTTTATGCACTTAATTGAACAGGAGCCCCCATGCCCCCCCGTGAGACGATAAGAGAAACATTTGTTGCGTTGATAAAGGCAGCAAAAACAGTGGCTGGTGATAATGTTTTCAATATGCGTGACTTCAATTTATTTATTGAAGCAATGCCAGCTATTAATATCTCAACACAAAGTGAAAC
>NZ_JBHIRD010000020.1:0-29122 GCF_042196905.1 Bartonella sp. AA89HNZF | reverse complement strand
TATTTATGATCATGCGCATGTTTCTTATGATGCTACGGTTTTTAGTTATGCACGCGTTTATGGTCATGCCAAGGTTTCTGGCTTGGCTTGTATTTATAGCCATGCAAAAATTTATAATTATGCTGTTATTAATGGTCGTGCAAAAATTTATGGCAAGGTTTATGGGAATGCTTGTGTGAGTGGCTCTTGTGAGATTTATGGCTCTGTTTATGGCAATGCAAAAATCTCATATTGTGCAACGATCTGGGGGCGTGCTTATGGCAATGCAAAAATCAATAAAAAAAGCAAAGTAAGGTTGGTTCCAAAAAATTGTGAGGTTTATGAAAGGGATAATGTTGTCAATATAACTGATAAAACAGAATAAAAAGAGACATGGGGGGCGTGCATTCTTTATGGTGTATAAACGCATATAAAATGCATTGCTATAAACATATCATAAAAGAGAGAGTAACATAAAAAAAGCCGTGTCAAATGATATGACGCGGCTTTCAAATAGCGTTTCTTATTGATTAAAATGAATCATCCACAATGGAGTAATGAATGCATATATACAAAACGTATCATATTGCAAGCGCTCTATGAGAGATATGAAAACTTATCAAAAGGAATGTAAATGTGCGTATGATCTTTAATCACTCATTTGAATGAGAGAGCCTATAAACGCTTGTTATGGCTATCAAACGTATCAAACAAATCAAAACGCTCGGTAGCTTTATCAATCCAATCAAAAGCAAATGCATATTAAGTGAATGTCTTGTAAAAACGTTCTTTTTACATTTACGAGCGTTAGGTTTCAAAAGCAGCTTTTCATAAGATAAATAAACAAACGCTTTTATAAAGTGTAAGGTTTTTAAGATTTTGCTCTGCTGTGAAATCTAGATCTTCATTTTTCATAAATGAAACGTTCTTAAGAGCAAATGATAACTAAGTTATAACTGTAATAAAAAAAAGTTTTAACGTTTCTTATAAAGATCTCATTTTATGTTTCAAACGTTTAAACGTGCATTTAAAGAGGTTCTCATAAGCGTATTTGTACTTTTCATTAAAAACTAATTTCTTTAAATATTAGCCGGTCCATTTTGGGGATGTTATCTTAGAATAGAGCATTCTTTAAATATTACAGCTTTTGACTCAAAATTGAGTAAAATCCCATGCCTTATGATGTTACAATGGTTTTAAATTTTTCTTGCTTGCATTATATCATTAAAAAGCTTTTGATTTCATAAGACATAACATTGTGATTTTCATCTATATGTCATGATATTATATTTATGCTGATTACTTATCATTTTCTAAACTTTTAGAAAGCGTTTTAAAAGTGATCTTGTCTTTAAATCCTTTTATGCAATCTTTATGAATTAAACCTATAAGCTTATGACAGGTTCAAACAGTTAATTTCTTTAATGCCATTTTAGAGGTTTTTCCCAATTTTGGGAAAAATTATATGATCTCTATTTTCTATAAATGCGTATCTTTTGGTACAATTTATCTTATAACAGTTTCAAACGATTACCCTCTATAGGTAATAAGATATTGCTATAGCATTTTTAGATTTTACGCTTCTCAATTTTGAAAACTGTAATTTTATGTTTTTATCATGTGATTAACAAACCAATTATTAAAACAAGATGTGATCTTTAAACGTATGTTATCGATAATTCCAAACGACTAAATTTTTAAACAATGCGATTTTGAGTGATAAAAACGTATCATAAAATTTATGAACTGTTATGAATAATATCTGCTTTTCATTTCATTTGAATGCACCCATGCGTTATAATATTTACATCATGATTTGCTTTTTATGGTCTATTCATACATGGCAATCTTATATAAAAAATGGTCAAATGAATCATGCATAAAAAGATGGATTCTTGAGTGGATTCATATAAAATAATTACGCTCAACATATTGACTTTATTGTATTTTTTGATATTATATCTTACATATCAGAACCAAGCAGTGCAAGCGAATAATCAAGTTGCAGCACTTCAAAGCCGTCAGAATTCTGCGAGAACCTTAACGGCATCTGGTGGAGGAGGGAGTACTGGACCAATGACTTTAGCAAGCATTGATAGGATGTCAGAAGAAGAATTTGACGTTTGGATATCAAATCCGAAAAATAAAGCGATTTTTCGGCAATTACACGGTGCAGGTAACGGGTATTAAGAGTGCATTTTATAGAAATTAGTCTGTTTTATACAGGGCTATGATCCGGCTTTTAAGCCGGTTTTTTTTACAGCAAAGAAAGGTAAAATCAATGGCATTAACAACAGTTAGAGCAGATGATCCTCATGCGATAAGCACGTGGTCAAAATTATTAAATACAGAAGTTTCAAAGGCGATACCTATTGCCCCTCTTATAGGCAGGGGTTCAAACAGCATTATTCAACTTAAAACTGAAACACAGAAGGGCAGAGGGGATTGTGTTACATTTAGCTTACGTACACAGCTTTTGGGACGGGGAGTTACCTCAGGACAGACGCTTGAGGGGAATGAAGAGGCATTACAATTCCTTCATGACAGACTCTATATTGACGAGCTTTCGCATGCAGTTCGTGTAGAAAATGAAGGTAGTATAGCGCAACAACGTACAACGTTTGATTTGCGTGACGAAGCAAAAGATGGCTTAGTTGATTGGTATGCAGATCGCTTAAGCTTGATGTTTTTCATTCAAGCTTGCGGATATACAGCAAGGACAATCTCTTTTGAAGATCGGATGATAGATATCGAGAATGTGCATTATGGATTTAATGAACCTCTGGCACCAAGTAGTAAGCGAATTATCCGTCCAGATGGTAAAACCAAGGATGAAGAGCTAAGTGAAGCGCCAAAACACAGCTTTAGTTTGAAGCTTATTGACGAAGCTGTAAAAATGGCGAAACTTGCTAATCCCAAAATTCGACCAGTACGTGTGAATGGGGAGAGTGTTTATGTTCTCTATTTGCACCCAACACAAGTGATGCAATTGCGCACCAATACAGAGACTGGACAGTGGCTTGATATTCAGAAAGCTGCTTACACAGGCTCTCGTGCGCAAAACCCAATCTTTGATGGTTCTTTAGGCATGTATAATGGTGTGATTTTACGTGAATCTGAACATGTCACCCATGGGGTTAAATCTACCGATCATACAGCGAAAAAAAGTGTGCGTCGTGCTGTTTTTCTTGGAGCACAAAGTATCGTTATGGCTTTTGGAAATAATCGCAATGTCAATCGCTATAAATTGGTGGAAGAGCATTTCGACTATCAACGTTACTATGGTTTGTCTGCGAAAACACTGATTGGCATGAAGAAAACCCGTTTCAAATTTCCAAATAGCTCTCAAGCAGCGCAAGATTTTGGAACGATTGTTATCCCCACCTACAGTGGTGAACCTGATAATTAATCATAGGGAGGAAACAAGACATGGCAGATCAATTACCCCCTCCATTACAGGGCAGAAATCTACATACCCAACAGGTAAGTTTTTTGCGGTTAAATATCTCGCATAAAGATAAGCATCTTACGGAGAAAATTGGGATATTACCCCGTGGCGCTTTGATCACTTCGATGAAGGCTTTTGTCAAGACGGCATTTTCTGAGGCAAAATTAAAGATAGGCAGCACCTATGGAGGCAATGAGTTCAGTGAAAAAGACATCAAAGCCCAAGGCACGCAAGATTTTACGCCAACAGATCAAAAGTCTTTTGTTGCAGATGATAAGGAGATGACCCTTTATGCAACACGAGACAAAACCACCGATGCTGGTGAATGTATTGTGGTTGTGCAATTCGTAACAAATCATTGAGGGGATAAGACATGGCAGATTATTTACCACAGCCCTTGCAAGGGAGAAATCTTCATACCCAGCAGGTAAGCTTTTTGCGGCTTAATTTTAGCTATGAAGATAAAGAAAACGCTATGAGAATAGGCACGCTACCTCGTGGTGCTTTGATTACTTCGATTAAAGTGTTTGTTAAGACAGCATTTTCGGACACAAAGGTCAAAATAGGCAGCACTGCTGGAGGGACTGAGTTTGGTGAAGCGGAAATCAAACAACAGGCAGTAAAAGAGGTTAAGCCCACCAATCAGAAGGAATTTGTCCCTTATGATGAAGAGGTCACTCTCTATGCTAAAGCGGACAAAACAGTACAAGCTGGGCAAGCAAGTATAGTCGTTGAATTCGTGACTAATCACTGAGAGGTATTTTGATGACACGTCATTATATTCGGGTTAAGACTGGAGGACCGATACCTGTAAAGCGAGATGTTTATCGTCATAAGAGAACACTTTCGCACTTAGTGTCGGTCATTCAAGATGAGATTGATGACATAGCCGATGAGTATGTTCATCAAATCCAAGAAAGCATTTTTGCAGCCATTCGTTTTTGTGAACGGGAGACCTTTTACTTTAACGAAAGCCGTGATGTGGTGTTTGAGACACGGGCGGGACAAGGTGTTTATGATGCAAGCACTACCAGCCATATCGAAAGTGCTGTTAAAATCAAAAACGTTTATCTGAGTTCTGATCAACATCATAAGTTTGCATTGGAGTGTAAGGACCATGTTTCTTTAGAGCCTTTGTTATCATCAGAGCAGCAAGGAACGCCGGTTTGTTACAGTTATTTTGATAGGAAATTACATCTTTATCCCACACCGGATAAAGCCTATCAGATTCAACTCATTCTCTCTCCATTGCGTTTATCAGAGATAGTACTCAGTATAATATCAAAAAACACAATAAAGTCAATAATTTGCTTGCAATTATTTTATATGAATCCACTCAAGAATCCATCTTTTTATGCATGATTCATTTGACCATTTTTTATATAAGATTGCCATGTATGAATAGACCATAAAAAGCAAATCATGATGTAAATATTATAACGCATGGGTGCATTCAAAATGAAATGAAAAGCAGATATTATTCATAACAGTTTATAAATTTTATGATACGTTTTTATCACAGCAGAAATCGCATACGTTTAAAGATTCCATCTTGTTTTAAAGATTGGATTGTTAATCACATGATAAAAACATAAAATTACAGTTCTCAAAATTAGAAGCGCAAACTAGAGAGCTGTCATAACAGCATCATCATAACACCGAATATTTTAAAGATTGCATAAAAGGATTTAAAGACAAGATCATTTTTAAAACGCTTTCTAAAAATTTAGAAAACGATAAGTAATCAGCAGAAATATAGTATCATCACAACAGCTATGTTAATCTTTAAAAACGGGACTATATTTGCTTCCACAAAAAAATGGAAGCGAATAATGCCATGGCAGTAGAATTACTACCTACTTTAGACTTGGTACTAAAAAACGTTTTAAAAGTTATAGTTTAAAAATTCGAAACCAAATGAGGTCTCCTCAAATTTGAGGGCATCTCTTTAGACAAGATAAGCAAACAAACTTCAAAATCGTTATAATATCACAAGGCATGAGATTTTTCTAAATTTTTAGAAAAAGCTACTCTGATTAAAGAATGCTCTATTCTAAAGTTAACGCCTCCAAAATTGAATTGGTTGATTTTGCTAGCCAAATATAGAGCAATTAATTTGCAAAGAAGTTATGTTTGAGTACAAAATAAAAAGATGCTTATGAGAACCTCTCTAAATGAACATTTAAACGTTTGAAAATAAAATGAGATTTTTATAAGAAACGTTTGAAACTGATGTTTAATAACAGTTTTTAAAGCCTTTCGTTTGATAAAAGCGGTTATTTATTTGTTTTATGAGAGATTGTTTTGAAAACCAATACTCGTAAATGTAAAAAACGAGTTTTGTTAAAGCTAACAAGCGTTTTGATTTGTTGATAGGTTTTGATTTTAGACAATGTGTTATTTGAATTTACTCAACTCAATTTTAAGGTCAGTATATTGGAACGTTTTAAAAGAAGTATTTTAATCATGGGCTTTGTTTTATATGAACCTCTTTAAGATAAAGACGTTATGATTAATACGTTTGATAGCCATAACAAGCGTTTTATAGGTTCTCTCATTCAAAAGAGTGATTAAAGATCATACGCATCATACATTTTTTTGATAAGTTTTCATATCTCTTAATAGAGCGCTTGTAATATAATACGTTTTGTATATATGCGTTCACGACTCCATTTGAAATGATTCATAAGGGTAGACATTTGAAAGCCGCGTCATATCACTTGACACGGCTTTCTTTTATGAATGCTCTCTTTTATGATATGTATATTAAGCAATTATCTTATAATGCGTTTATAGCCATCAAGAAGGCACCCCCATGTCTATTTTTATTCTGTTTCATCAACAATCTTGACAAGGTTATCGCTTTCATAAACCTCATAATTTATAGGAACTTCCTTTACTTTGCTTTTCTTGGTTAATTTCGCATTGCCATAAGCGCGACCCCAGACCTTAGTATAGAATAAAACCTTGGCATTGCCAAAAACAGAGCCATAAATTTCAGCACAACCGCCCACCAAAGCACCGCCATAGACCTTGCCATGTATTTTTGCACGACCATTAATAAAGGCATAATTATAAACCTTGGCATAGCTATGAATACGGGCAGAGCCAGCAACAATGGCACGACCATAGACGCGTGCATAACTAAAAACCGTAGCATCATAAGAAACATGAGCATAATCATAAATATGAGCATCAGCAAGAACGCGGGCAGCACCACTCACATGAGCATAGCCATAAACATTGCCATAAACATGAGCATTGCCATAGACACAAGCATGGTCATAAATTTTTGCGTATTGAGAGATGAAAGCCTTGCCATAGATTTCACAATTCCCATAGACTTGACCACAAACTTGAGAAAAATGCCGTATTTTTGCATTTTCAGAAACGACGGCATAGCCATAGACACAAGCTTTATCATAAACCCAGCAATTGCCATCATGGGATAGATTAGCTTCCTTTTCAATAAATCCCCCTAAATCCCCCGTCTTAACATCATCAAAATCTTTTAAAGCTTTAATGCGATAAAGATTTATAATATTTCGAGTAAGTGCATGTTTGATTTTTTTGATTTCACTGGTTAATTCGTATTTTTGAGACATAGAGATACCCTCACATAATAGATATGTGTTAAACGTTTTCTAAAATTTGAAATGGGAAATTTAGTTGGAAAGCAGGCGCCCCCGCCACGCACAAGCCATTATTTACGCAGCGTTATTTGCAATAACCTTTACAACGTTATCGCTTTCATAAACCTCACAATCATTAGGAACCCAATAAAGATCACTATGTCTTTTTAACCTTGCATTGCCATAGACATTACCTATGACCATGAAATAACCAGAGATTTTTGCATTGCCATAAACACAGCCTTTAATCTTGGCATGGCACCCCACACTAGCACGACCATAAACCTTGCCATAAATCTTTGCAGCACCACTAACAGAAGCATGATCATAAACCTCGGCATTGCCATGAATACGTGCACTTCCTGATAATTTTGCATTGCCATAAACCCGCGCCTGATGATAAACCCAAGCGTTATAAGAAAGATGCGCATTGTCATAAACATGAGCATTTGCATAAACGCGGGCATGGTCACATACATGAGCATTGCCATAAACAAAGCCCATTATAATAGCCTTATTAAAAATCTTGGCATTTTCGTAAATATGGGCAGGATTTAAAACAAGAGCATCATCATAGACCCAGCAATTGCCATCATGAGAGAGATTATCTTCACTTTCAATAAAGCCACCCAATTGACCAGCCTTAACATCATCAAAATCCCTTAATGCTTGGATGCGATAAAGAGTTTGATTATTAAATACACGTGTCTCATTTGTGAGTGCAAACTTCTTTTGCATAACACTATTCCTTTATAAAGAAGATTAAATTTTAGAATGAGATTTTTAAAGAGGGACGCCCCCGCCGCGCCTAGTGTTAATTACATTGCCTCGTCATAATATTCATGACGGTAATAATCATCATCACTTCCAAATCTTGGAATTGCTTCATCATGAATTTGATCATATTCAGTTAAAGAGGCAGCGCTATGAACACAAGAAGAACCAGATACATAAGAACCACAAACCACGGCATCATCAACGACATAGGAATCATCACAAATATAAGCACCATCACTTATTTTAGCATTGCCACCGACATGAGCATTATCACAAATAACAGACATATCGGAAATATGAGCATGACCACTTACACGGGCGTTATCATAAATTTTAACATTGCCTTCAATAACAACAGCATTTTCAACATGGGCATTGCCATAGACCTCACAATAATCATTTATTGCCATGCCTTGAAAAATGGCATTCCCATAAATTTTAGCATCGCCATAAACGTCTACAAAAAAGCCTTTGACTTTAGCATTGTCATAAACCCTTGCATTTTCAAAAACACGCGCTTTGTCATAAACCCAGCAATTTCCTTTGTGAGATAAGTTGCTTTCCTTTTCAATAAAACCGCCTAGATCGCCCGCCTTGACATCCCCAAAATCTCTTAAAGCACGAATGCGATATAAGAAATGACCAGCTACGCAATCCATTTCACTAGTAAATTCATATTTTTTGGATGTTTTTTTCTTATTAACGGGGGTGTTTTTTACTATATTTGTCATATTTAAAGCCTAACTGTTCAATTGTTTTGAAATTGACACCCTATAAGGGCGCCGGGCGTTCAAAACACGGCAGTTAGTCCGTTGCTACGCTTTCCCTATAAGGTATTGTATAGCGTAACTACACCCGACAAAATCATCATATATGCTAATCACAGCATAAAAGATAGTCAGTTTTTTAAAGACTTTGGAAAGGTTGTTTCGTAACCTTTTCGCTAACTGTAAGTGTTTTGATCACTTGATTATTTATATAACAAAATACGTATTTATTGTCAAATAATATTTTATCTTTTTTGATATTTTTCGTATTTTTAAAATTCGTTATGTATTGATAATATCTTATGCTTATGAATTGCCTCTTTATATATTTATGTGCTTTTAAAGCTATATTATGGGCTTTAGAAACGATTGCGTTGTTTTTTGAATCTATACATTTATAATATTTAGAAACGCTCTCATAATGCGTATTTTTACCTTTATAACCTATCAGTTTTTTTACTAAATGAATTTTAATTTTTTTGTGAATTTTGTTTATAACGCATTTATCATTTGAACTATCTTAATAGGCACCGCGCTTTTATAACCAACGCGTTCATTTGCATGTGATTATGAAAACCTGCTTTTTCACGTATTCTCTATAGCTGTTATATGCTTTATAGCCATGGCATCATTTTTCATTTTCATAAGAGAAACGATAAGTAGGATAATTGTAATTTATAGACTGTTATGAAAACATCTAAAGAGAGATTGATAATTATAGAAATTAGCAAAATCCCTTTTAATAGGCTTTTGTCAGTTGTGTCAGTTTTGTCAGTTCCTTTTAGACCCTATAATTATTTTTTCAAATGAGTGAAAATAAAAGTTATTATATTTCAATATGTTAACATTTTAAAATACAACCCATATCGAAAATACAACCTTAAATACAATTAATAATATATATTTGTCAGTTATGTGTCAGTAAATTGAACTGACAAAAGTGATCATTTTAGTGAGTCATTAAAACGTGTCTTATGAAAAGCAACTGATTACGTTATCAAAATCCTTTTTATGAATTTTATCAGTTCTTTTGAATGATAACCTTATGATTTAGAGAATGATTACAACGTGCTTTATAAAAAGCATGTGATCTTTTAAAGCCTTTCAAAAGATAGCTTGTACCCCATAAGAAATGCTATCAAGATCATTAGGTTATGAGTTTTGAAGGGATTTTGAGTTTTGAGGGTTGCTGCTATTATGTAAAAAAACGATAAAAAGTAAAAACATTATATTTCAATAGGTTAATATTTTATAGACCTAAAAAAAACAACTCATATTGATAATATAACCTATAAATTCAACTAATAATATACGTTTTGAGGGGGTTTTGACGGTTTTTACACCTTCAAAACCTATAAGCAAAATGAATATACATAACTCTCTTTAAACAAAGCTTTTGATAACAATAAAGCACTCATTTTAGATTACGGTATAATCTCTTAAAGGCAATGTAAAAAAATCTAATTCTATTTAAGAGTGGGTTTCTTAAAAGTCTTAAAGCAATCCAAATAAGAGTATTTAAAAGTACAAAGCCTTATTTTTAGAATAACGCATATTAGGATTGTATCTAATCAACTTAACAAAAGAGGTATAGATTATGGTTATAAGCTCTATACCCCTTATGCGTTTATCATACCCATTATGTGAGCATGCTTTATAAGTTATTCAGTTTCTCTTAATACCAAATTTGGTAAGTTTTTTACGATTTTCATGGTTTCTAAACTTACGGTAATAACCCTTTGAAATAATTCTAGAGGGTAGGCAGGGTTGCCAATGGTCTCAACAGCATAACGATTGGCATCATTGACAATACCACTCTTTTTATCAGTCTTAACGCATTGACGCCCCATAACCCATTCAAGAGCGGGCTTGCCATTGACGATATACTCATAAGCTTCAAGAGGGATATCTGTTATGGTAATATTGCTATTATAAATAACCGTTGATTTATCCTTTTCCTTACTATCCTTAATTTTTGCGAACTTCATTTCAGTCACATAATAGAATTTTTCGGGATTAGAGATTTCTGTCTGTTTTGGATTACCCTTTTTAAAGGTCACGGGATAAGGCTCTACATCTTCATAATTCACGTGCAAGTGACCCAGTTCACGTCCTGCTGTTACAAATTTCCAAAAATCATCAGCACTTTTAACGCAAGGGATACGAGGCAATTCTTTAGAAAGGTTATCAGCATAACGAGAGCGATAATCTTCCGAATGCAAAAGACCGTAAACATAATAGAATAGATCATCTTTTGTTATGGTTTCATTAGGATAAGCTGCTTTAAAATGTGCTAGACCTTCATCAGTAATGGCATCACGCTTCTGTAAACCAGCTGTTGTGTTTGCTTCTGTAAAGTCTGTAAATAAATGGGATTGTTTTTTGTTTTTATTCTTTGAAATTGTAGTCTCTTCATAAAAATATCTTGGAAAGCATTGGCTAGCAGCCATAGCATTAACATCAGGTAAATCTTTTATCATTAGGGTAGAAAAACCATTTACTCCTATACCTGTAATTTGTATTACCTTATTTTCGACTACTTGCCCCATCGGAAATATACGAGGCATCTGGTAAGTTCTTTCATTAAAAATACGATTGTAATAGAGCCATTGCTTTGTAAAGGGACGATAAAGACTTTGAACTGAACAATTACTTTCAAATTCGGAAATTTTTCCTCTTACAAACTCTTCTTTTAGACTACTACTCCAACTGATTTTTTTAGCATCAACGTTAACAAAATTGTCTACAGCATTTTTACGTATCCTGCTATCAACATGCCCATAAGCATTATTAAAACGTTGTACTTCGCTATTATAGAACGTGATCATGTTATTCATGTTTTTCGCTAAGCATTCACGACTTGAATTGTATGTCCAAATATCACGGCATGTCAAAATACCGCGAGAATAAGTTTCAAATAGCTTTTTAACATGCCCTTTTTTAACACCTAGAGCTAGGAATGTCTTAAAACTGTCATTACGTTGATTGATCCAATCACCGTACTTGTCTGGTGTAATTATTTGCCAACCGTCTTCACGTGTAATACCACCAACACTACCAAAGTATTGAAGCCTCTCAAGTTTTTTTTCGGTGGAAAGATTATTACCAATGTCATGATAGTAAATTTTACATTCTCCAGAAACATTGGGATTTTTAATAAACAAGGTCACGGCAATACCCGTCATACTACCATTGCCGAAAATATTCTCACCTTCTTGAGCGTTATTTTTATTCATCATATTTTTACGGATATCACCTCGTAAATTAAGTACATAAATACTCGTAAATTCTTTGGCTAAAGATTTTCGTAAGCTGTCCATTGTTGGCTTGTCTATGTAACCAGAACCAGAAACAAAACCGATTACTCCAGCATTATCAATACGGTCACTCGCCCAGCGAATGGCACGAATATAACTATCATAAAGTCTATTAATATTATTTGCTCTAGATTGAACAGCATAAGTTTCACGAATACGATTATCTAGTATAGGATAAGGAGTATTTTTTGCATTATCGTTTTCATTCTTTTGTCCTACTGAATAAGGCGGGTTGCCAAAGATAACTTTAATATCCAGTTTCTTTTGATGTTCCAGATATTCACTGTTTTCTTTGAATAATTTTTGCAGAAGGCTTTTCTCTTCAAGCATGCGAAATGTATCGGTCAAACCAATATGTTTAAAAGGAATATACTCTCCTTTCATGATACTATGATAGGTCGATTCAATGTTAATCGCTGCTATGTAATAGGCAAGTAAGACAATCTCGTTGGCATGAATATCATGACGGAATTTATATTCCATATCCTCTGGTTTGATGAGCTTGGATTGTAAAAGCCGTGTAATAAAGGTCCCCGTTCCAGTGAAAGGGTCGAGAATAGAAACACCCCGTGACCCCAAGCTTTTTCCAAACTCATTACGCAACACATCATCAACAGAATGAATGATAAAATCAACAACCTCAACGGGCGTATAAACAATCCCAAGCCTATCTGTTGTCTTTTTAAATGCCTTGGAAAAGAAATCCTCGTAAAGTTTGATAATAAGATTCTGTCTTGCTTGGGGTTCGGTTATCCCAGAGGCGCGGAATTTTACACTATTATAAAACCCTTGGAGTTCTAAAGACTCTTGCTTGATATCGGTTTTATCCAACTCAGCTAAAATTCTTTCCATCGCTTGTGAGATGCTATTGTTCTGGACAAATTCATTGCCCTCAAACAAAGCTTCAAACACGGGACGCGTCACAAGATGTTGTCCTAACATCTCAAGGGCTTCCTCTTGCGTAATACTGTCGTTTAAATTGCTCTTTAATTCCTTATGAAACGCATCAAAAGCACACCGCGCTTTGCCTTTCTCATCAGAAAGAATATCTTTAAGATGATTGATATGGTTTTGAGCAATCTCAGCAACATTGTTCGCCCATATGCCCCAATAATCAGAAAGGGTTGATCTTTTAATCAGAACCGTTTTAAGGGCGCGAGGGAATGCCGCCACAAAATTGAAGCTTGTTTGTCCATTATGCATGGAAAGCGATTTACGAATTGGAGAGACATTGCTTGCGCTTGCATGCTCTGCTCTTGCAGGAAGCGGGATATCGTCAACAACCGTGGTGACATTCTCTAAATCCATATTTTGAGAAACCGTTATAATCTCTAAAATAGGGCTTACATCTTGTCCTAAATTCATCTGATTAAGCGTTTTACTAAAATTCTCATCATGAGAAAGCAGGGCATCGAGAACTTGCCAAACAACACTGTATTTTGGATTGTTCTTTAAAGCTTTTTCGGGGTCAATTCCAGCCGGCACTCCAACGGGTAAAATGATATAGCCTCTTTTCTTGCCTGGAGCGCGCCGCATCACACGTCCTACCGCCTGTATCACATCCACTTGGCTTTTACGCGGGTGTAAAAACATCACCGCATCCAAGGTAGGCACATCGACACCTTCAGACAAACAGCGTACATTGGTAAGCACACGGCAATGATTTTCCCCCACATTTTCTTCCAACCAATCCAGTTTTCTTGACCGTTCCTTGGCGCCATCCTTCCCATCAATATGATCAACTTCACAGATCAGACGGGGTGTATCGGGGTGGTTTTGATAAAGTCTATTGAAAATCCGCTTAACCCCTTTTCCTTGGAAGGTATCACGGATATTTTTAGAGGTCTTGATATCTTTACAAAAAGCCAAGGCCCGCCGCATGGGGCTCGTATCATCTCCAAGATCAGCTTTTAGATCCAGTTTGGTTAAAGCTTGATAACAGCCAACAATTTTTGTTCTATAATCTAAAGTAAGTTCATAATCTTTACTTGTGGTAGGCATCTCCATGGTTTTACTGATTTTCCCCTCATCAACCCCCAAAACAATAATCTTATAAGGGGTTAACAGTTCATTCTTGACCGCATCAGTGAAGCTATAAGTATAAAGTGCTTTTCCATAAATGGCTTCATTATCCATAGAGGCTAAAACAGCATCAACCTCATCAGCACGCCTTTTGGCATGGTTACTAAAGATACGAGGCGTTGCTGTCATGTATAGACGTTTCTTGCCTCGAATAAGACTGTTATCATGAACCTTGATAAAATCAGATTCATTGTCGTCAGTTCCTAATGATGCCCCCGTTGTTCTATGCGCCTCATCACAAATAATCAGATCAAAGGCTGCTAAACCATGATCCTTTTGCCCATCAACAATGACTTGTATTGATTGATAGGTTGCAAAAATAACACTCATCGCATGGGGAGAAGAGTTTCCTACTTTCTCTACAAGCCTAGAGGCATCTGTGGTAGCAGGGAGGGCTAAATCCGATGCCGATATTTCCCCATCATCTTCTTGGTTTTTACGACGCTTGCCGATTTGCTTATCGGAACACACGGCAAAGCAACGCAAGGGCACTTGTGCATCGGCGGTCCATTCACGAATGCTTTGTGACATCAAGGCAAGAGAAGGGACCAAAAACAATACATGCTTGCCTTGACCTGCTATCTGTTCTGCTATCTTCAAACTGGTGAAAGTCTTGCCCGTTCCACATGCCATAATGAGCTTGCCACGGTCTGCTTCTTTTAAACCTTCACAAACCGCTTTGAGCGCTTCTTTCTGATGATCTAAAAGCTTTTTCTTCGTTTGCTCATAAAGAACAATGTTGCCTGTCTTATCAAAAATACCCCAATCGATTTGACTATTTTCCATATCAAACAAATTAATCCGATAAACCGGAACCGCTTGCCCTTCAATCATGGTATTGGCATTTTCGCTTAAGTCTTTTTCGGTGCTATCAATGAGAAGACGGTATTTAAATCTCTTTTTACCAGAAATGGCGATAAAGCTTTCAATATCATCTTGGGTAATCTGATGATTGGTCTCATAAAATTGACAGCGAATAGCAACGTAATCGTCTTGATCACGAATTTTAGCTACCAAATCAATATCGGTGTCTGTATCGCTTCCTTTCCATCCCTTTTCGTCAGCGACCTCTCTATAAGTTTGAACCTTTTCGTATTCTTGGCATTGTAGAGGGTCTTGCGTCAAATAAGCAATGACAAACTTTTCAAAAGCGGCTTGCTTATCTTGCTCTGATATCGCTTGATCACGATAGGCTTGTAAGAGAGAGCGTAAAGAAACGTGTTTATTATCAGAATAAAGAGGGTGAGACATAAAGAACAGACTCCATGACAATATATTCTACAGATCGATTCTCTTTCAAAAGAATCAAAATGAAGCTTATTAAATCCATTTTGAATGAATTGAGAAAAAATGTAGAAAAATGCTAAAAAAAGCCGCTCTTTTTTTCAAAAAGGGTTTTTAAAGGTTGTTTATCCACAGCCCATGAGAGAGATCAGATCAGCAAAATAGTGAAATTTGCTGTTCGTTTCACGTATTCATCAAGACAAATGAACTATGTACATAAAAATATCAGAATGAGTATTTTGATAAGTTTTATTACGAATTTTGCTTATAGGTTTTGAAGGTGTAAAAACCGTCAAAACCCCCTCAAAACGTATATTATTAGTTGAATTTATAGGTTGTGTTATCAATATGAGTTGTTTTTTAAGATCTGTAAAATCTTAACACATTGAAATATAATGTTTTTATTTTTTATCATTTTTTTACATAATAGCAGCAACCCTCAAAACTCAAAACCCCATCAAAACCTATAGAGGTTGTGTTTTGGATATCTTTGACACAAGGTTAAAAGGACTCTTTATGTTTCTTCTTTAAAAAATGATAAAACAAAAACCCTCAAAGATACTTTGTAAACCCTTTGTTGGTACGATAAGATCTTTGAAGGTTTTAAGGATAACAAAAGATTACAATGGCTTCATTGTTTGATGCTGTTGTTTTTGATGAAAGGATGCCATTCATAGCGTATGGTAGGTCGACCGCCTTGTGAGCTATTTTCGCTTGCTATTTGACGAATATGATTGGAGCGACATAAGAGCTCTAAAGCTTGCTTAACGGCTCTATTATCTGTTAAACCGATCCAACTTCTTTGATGAATATCACGTAAAGTAAAAACATCGGGTAAACAATCACAACGCTCGACAATTAATTTTGCCCCCTCTGTTGCTAAGCTATCCGCCGCCGCATAGAGCCTTTTGACATGACTTAACAAATATTTTTCCCATCGCAAGGCTGTTTGAAGAGCATCTTTATTGATTTCAAAACGCCCCCCTTCGGTTAATTCAAAAATCAATGCAAGACTTACTATGGTTTTAGGCATTTTCAAAAGATGCGCTTGTAAGCTTTCAGAAAGGTTATTCTCTTTGGCTTCTTTAAAAATCTTTTGCATCCATTCACGAAAGACCTCTTGAGCTTCAGCAGAAAAGCGCATCACAAGAGGGTGTTCTGGTGAACCAAGGGGGTTATCATAAAGAGAACGAAATGCCCCTTCATAAGTTTCCCATGCCTCTTGATTGGGCGGTCTATCAACCCATTTCCAATCTTTTGTCTCATCGGGAAAGACAAGCATTTGAAAGCGTTGTAAGAAACCATCATTGCCTTTGCCATATAAAACATTGCGTATAAAGGGCAGAATGCGAGAGGGTTGAATGCCCCCTATAATAGAGACGGTTGCATTGGGAATAAAAATGGTTCCACGCCCAATCCGGTCATAAGTAAATTGACCATCTCCATTAAAAGCTTCCAAATAAAAGGAACGGTCTGTTTGATATTCCTTCCGTTCCATATCTGTTAAGAAACCGGATAATTCATCACGCACCATCAAGAGACCACGGGGGTTTTCTTTTAAAAGTTCCCCAAGCTTTTCAACGGTCACATCATTGACAATAAAACGAGAGACATCCTCATCACGCGCATTGTCTTTAGAGAGGGTTTCAGACAAAAGAGCATGGGCTGTTTCAAGATCTCCTTTTTTTATTGCTTTATGGGCTTGTTTTTTCTTTTCAGACTTGTCTAAAGTTTCAAGTATCTCTTCAATTTCTTGTCTCTCTTTCTGCTTTAGCCAGTCTTTATACCATTTCTTTTGAAGGCAAGTGATAGGAGTTAAAGCGGCTTGCATGGTAGGTGTTTTCATGGTTGAAGGTTGACCAATAAGAGCGCCCCAGAGATTAGGGACAATCTTCCAATCATCATGTTGTTTTGGAGCAATCCGCACACCATTGCCAATGAGAGCAGCCAAGCCACATAAAGCAGCGACAGCCACAAAATCAAGAGGCGCTTGTTGACGGTCAGCAACGTCATAAACATAGCGACTTAAAGTTAAAGGCATTTGCGCAGCATGAAAAGACTCGACGGGTAAGAGAGTATATTCAAGTGGTTTTAATTCCCCCCAACCGTTTTGTTGCAATGCTTGCTTATAAGGAATGGCTTCTAAACAAATATTATCGTTTAAAGAGCCATTATCGTTATCATTGCATGAAACATTTTGATTGTTGGTATCTACAATATTGTTTTTATTCTCTCTCATTTATTTATACCTTTTCGTATCAAAACATCATTGAAATCTAGACCGTAGGGGGCTTGCATCATAAAAACCTCAAAGCCTTGTCTATAGGCACGTGCAGCGAGGGTAAAACCTGCTTTACGCCCCGCATCATCGCCATCCATTGCAATTGTCAGACGGGCTTTTGTAGGAGGTAAATTCACATGCCTCATGCCATGGGTTGAAAGGGACGCCCATAAATTAACGGGCTCTGTTAACAACCCAGACAGTAGAGCCAGACCGGTTTCAATGCCCTCACAAATGACCAGATGTTTTGGATTGGCTTGACTTAATTGCACCCCACCACCCGTGACAGATCCCAACATAGCTTTTGCTGGTTTCTGATCTGTTTTGCAGCCATTGGCTTGTAAAAAGGTTCTATGAATGGCAAAGGAGCCAGCCCCCTTAACAAGAGCAACCAACGCGGGGAGTGTAACTCCAGAGGGGTGTGGACATTTGCTATGAAAACGTAAATCAGCAGGCAAATCACATGTGATCCCCCGCATGCGTAAATAGGTTTCTGCTAAAGTATTTTTGATTGGTTGGCTTTGTTGCCAAATTGCTTTTGCTCTCTCTGCTTTCTGTTTTACTCGTTTGAGATCAGCACAAAACTGTTTTGAGAAAGAGAGCGTGTGAGCATAAGCTTGTTTTCCAAGCAAGCCAATTCTAATAAGCGCTTGTATGATCTCTCTAAAAGAGCAGCCAGCATAACAATAGAGCAATAAACGCCCATCATTTCCATTAGAAATAGATAAACTAGGCAGCCTATCATCATGAGCAGGGCAACGGGCTGTTCCATAACGCCCATGCCAAGTACCACGCAAGGCACGTGTGATACCTTGCGCATTCTTAAAAGAACACATCATTTTTAATCCTATAACGTTGCGTCACAGGACGGATTGTGCTATCCTTAGATTGATGAGTTTGAGAAAGCCTTGTCCGTCCTTACGTGACAAGGTTTTTTTATGCCACGTCACTTTGACGTTGCTGTTTCGCTTGTTCGATTACATTCAAGAGATCCGATTGTAACCAACGGGATAAAAAACCAAATTTTAAAGGTTTTGGGAGAGAGCCATTGGTCACATGACGGCGGAATGTTGAGACACTCATATGAAGCAATTTTGCACTTTCACGGTCTGTTAAAAGAAGATCATTTTCTGTCATTCTAAAATCCTTTCATAATAAAAAATAGAACCAAATCATACCTATTTATTAAGCACATTTTGGTTTATTTTTGAAGGTATTTTATTTATAGAAAACAATATTTTATCATATAAATTCTCATGTGATAAATTATGAGTCTAATTGAGAGCGAATGAGAGAGAAGAGAGAGAAAGTTATCCACAGATCATGGGGTTATGCACCCCATATCTTAAGATTGACCGGTGACATAAGCCGCCCATTTATCCATATAGACACGGCGCTGTTCTAAATAATCAGTACGACGATAGGCACGCTCTACTTTACCGCCTACCGTATGACTTAAAATGGTTTCAGCGACCTCATAGGGGGCATCGGTTGTTTCAGCGAGCCAATTGCGTAAACTAGAGCGAAAGCCATGCGGGCAGGCTTCAAGTCCAATACGTTTCATATATTGAGCCATACACCTATGCGCGAGGGGACCGCGACCTTTAGCAGAAAAAAGGAAACCATTGCGAGACAAAGGACGTGCTTCTTTAATCACTTCTAATGCTTCTGCTGATAAAGGCACGCGAAATTCTGTTGTAGCATCACGTCTACCTTTCATATTCTCAGCAGGTATGGTCCAGATATCACCTTCAATTTGATCTTCACGAATATGACGCAAAGGATTGGTACGAACCCCTGTAAGGATAAGCAAACGTAAAGCCAGTTGTGTTATGGTTGTTGTTTGGCAGAGTGACTGATAAAAGGCAGGTACCTCCTTCCAATTCATAGCCGGAAAGTTTTTTGCTTTATGGCGTTGTTTACCTAAAAGAGCGCGTGCTTTTTCTGTTGCTTGTAAATCAACATTCAATCCTAATGCAGCCGCATGTTTGAGACAAAGATTAAGACGTATGAGTGCTTTCTCTGCTGTTGCAGCTTTTGTATGCCAAATGGGGGCAAGCGTGTTGCGTATCTCTGTTTGGGTAATCTCAGAAACGGGTAAACAGCCTAATTTAGGGAGAATGTAAAGCCGCAAAGGTGTATGACTGCTTTTTTTAAAGTACCTTACTCTTTTGTTAGCTAGTGTTCTTAACGCTAGGGTATGGGGGACGGATTATCGAGATCTGTTGTACCTAAAAAGTATTTTCATTTGTTTTCAGATGTTTATTCGTTACAACACAATAGCTAAGTACAGAGAAACCAGGATCGAAAATGCGTGCAATGCTGTGCGACAAGGGAAAATAAGGCGATAGCTGCACCGTCTGATCCGCCTCAATAAAAATAAATTAGCCATTGGCTAATCTTCTGTAAACCAATAGACGACAAATCAGCAAAAATGAGAATCTAGAAAATTAAGTAGATCCTGACCCTAAATCTCTTTTTCTTATTTACATCGTTTTATTTTAATGATACGCATGAAGTATCATGCGGGTTAGCTTAAATTTCATGGGGGATAAATTAGCATGTATAATTCTTTGTTACTTAATAAAGTCAATTTGCTAAAATTGGAAGGAAATTATAGAAAGTTTTATAATATAAATAGGATACGAGGTTCCTATCCTTTAGCCTGTATCCTATCCTTTAGCCTGTACTGGGGAAAATTTACATAAAACAGTTACGGTGTGGTGTAGTAATGATTATTTAGGGCAGGCACAAAACCCTGAAGTTCTAATGAAGATGCGTGAGGCTCTTGATAAATATGGGGCAGGTGCTGGTGGATCGCGTAACATTGGTGGGACCTATGATTTACTTTTTGCCCTCGAAGAGAGTTTGGCGGACTGGCATGGAAAAGCGAGCGCTCTTGTCTTTCCCACGGGATATAGTTCTAATGATGCGACTTTACAATGTCTTCTGCGCTTATTTAGTGATTGTGTAGTTTTTTCAGATGCACAGAATCATGCTTCTTTAATAAATGGCATCAAGGCTTCTGGAGTATCAAAAGTTATCTTTAGACATAATGATGTAAATCATCTTGCAGAAGAATTGGCCCGTTATCCAATAGAGCAACCTAAGCTGATCGTCTTTGAATCTGTATATTCAATGGGCGGTGATGTTGCTCCTATTAGGGAAATTGTAGCTTTAGCAAAAAAACATAATTGTTTTACTTTTTTGGATGAAGTTCATGCAATTGGCATGTATGGCCCCCGTGGTGCAGGGATTTCAGCAGAGCTAGGGGTAGATTCTCACATTGATATTATTCAAGGCACTTTAGCTAAGGCTGTCGGTGTGGTAGGCGGTTACATAGCAAGCAGTCGCGCAGTAATAGACGCTGTAAGATCATTTGCTTCTGGCTTTATTTTTACTACATCAATGCCCCCTGTGGTAGCTGCTGGCTGTTTAGCTAGTATAGAATATTTGAAACGATCAAATACAGAACGCATCAAATTAAAGGAAAAAACAACAATTTTACGAGATAAATTAAGAGCAGCTCAGATACGTGTTCTAGAAACTGCCTGTCTCCACATTTTACCTATTATTGTGGGCTCTACAGAAAAATGTATGCTGGCAGCTGAACTCTTATATAGCAAGTATAATATTTATCTTCAACCCATAAATTCGCCATCAGTGCCACAGGGGACTGAAAGATTTAGAGTAAATGTTACACCCAACCATACAGTAGATGATATTTTACATTTGGTTAGTGCCTTAACGAAGGTGTTTGAAGATTTGGATATTCCCTTTATGGAACCGCAATGTGCCAAAGAGAGCGCAGCAAATGTGTAGTACGTTTTATATTAAACCGGCATCCTCATTAGATATAGAGAAGTTGATTAATTTAAGAGCGTTTCTGCTTGATGATGGTTTTAGTAATTATGCTTCTTCGAACACTGAGGATTCTACGGCGTGGAAAAACAGTTATAGAATGTGGTTGCAAGTTTTGTTTGCGAATTCTTTTTCTAAAAAAATTGTATTTGGAGCCTATAATCAAGATGATCTAATCGGTTGTAGTACCGGTCTCATTGATGAGAGAGCTCCCTCTACAGGTTCTTTAAATGGATTGACAGGCTGGATTCAATCAGTAGTGGTAGAACCGACATGGCGGAGGAAAGGCGTTGGAGATAAGTTGATTGCTTTCCAGCTTAATTGGTTTCGTAATAATAGAGTCACTAAAGTTTTCTTGCAAAGCACTAATAATGCCATTTCTTTTTATAAGAAAGCTGGCTGGCAGGAAACTGGCGAAACATTGTTTTATAAACAAATTGATTAGGAGATTTGTATGCGTGCTTTGATCATTGGATTAGGTTATGCAGGGAATCGATATCTGAGAGCTTTTCAAAATGCAAGAGTGGTTGGGCTTGACGATATAAAATTAGCTTATCATTCTCGTGGAGGGCGATGCATTGATTTGCCTTATTATGCATCTTTAGAACAAGCCCTGAATGAATTTAATCCTAATGTTATAGTCCTGTCGGTAACTGATGGACATCATTATGAAATTATTAAAAAATTAAATAATTATAGAGGATTTGTCATTTGTGAAAAACCTTTAGTGGCCCACCAAGATGACCTAGATACAGTACAGCTAAGCTTAAAAAAAACAGCAGGTTTCTGCTTAGATATGGTTGAACGGTATTCAGAATGTTCCACCTTGTTAAGAAATTTTGTTAAAACTGAGAAGCTTAAGCCTTTGAGAGTAAATTTTTATTGGGGAAAAGACCGCTTATATGATCCGCGGCCAACTACTGGGATTGGAAGCGAAATTATTCATCCTTTAGATCTTATACAATGGATTTTGCGTAAGAAAATTTTGGTTTCTACTGCAGCAGGCATTACATCAGATTTTGCTGTTAATAGCAAGTCATTGCTCGATAGTGTCTTTTTAGTGGGGAATGTTTGTCACGCTACATGTACAGGTTATAGTAGTTTTGTCAATATCGTAAGGCAAAGAACAGTAGATTTTACATTTGTCAATAAAAATGAAGAGCTCATATTCGCTCATATGGTTTTTGACACACCGAATTGGGATCAGGATTATTTAAAAATTTGGCATAAAGGGCAAGATAACTCCCCGTTGGTAGAACATTGTACCAAAGTAGATATCGAAAATAGTAAATTGCATACTATTGTTAAGCTAACTAGACAGGTTGAGGATGTTTTAAATTTTTTACTGCATGGGCAGGAACCAGCTGTGAATTTTACAAGTCTTGAAGAATCTATCGAGTTACAAAAGATGTTGAATCTGATAAATGCTGAAACTCAGACGCATATGTCTCCATCTCTATTAATAGGAGATCCCCAGAAATTCATTGCCGTTAATGCAAATTTAGAGCAGTTGGGCTAAACATGTATAAGCTTATCTTTTTAGGATTGGGTATGTTGGCTTTGGGATTAGATGCCTATGTCGTGGCAGGAATTATACCTCAGATCAGCAAGACCTTTCAGATTTCGCAAGGGCAGGCTGGCCAAGCCGTTACAGTTTTTACATTTTTCTATGCAATTTCTGCGCCTCTTTTTACGACTTTGCTAGCTGGAAAATCGATTAAAAAGATCCTGTTTTCTTCTTTATGTTTTTTCTTAGTTGCGAATATAGTGAGCAGTTTAGCACCTAATTTCATGTATTTTTTTGTTTCCCGTTTATTTGCTGGCATTGGTGCAGGCTTATTTTCTCCTATGGCAATGTCGGCAGCTGTCAGCCTTGTTGGAGAAAATCAAAAGGGCCGTGCTTTAGGATTTACACTTGGGGGCATGAGTTGTGGTACCGTTCTTGGCGTTCCTTTAGGTTTGTGGTTGAGCGAACTTTATAGTTGGCATTATGTTTTCTGGCTTGTCGTTGTTGTGAGTGCAATTGCTTTGCTTGGTTTGGCACGTTATTTGCCGATGATTACTTTGGTGCCACCGCCATCGCTGCGCGCACGTTTTGCAGTTTTAGTCGATAAAAAAGTGGCGCTTACTGTTTTGATTACTTTTCTTACTGCAGTGGCAAGTTTAGGAACTTATACCTATATTACATCTATCATGGCTGTAGGCGATGCTATGACAAATATAATGCCCGCTTTATGGGTATGGGGACTTGGCGGTGTATTGGGCAGTTTTGGGGTAGGAATTTTATTGGATAAAATTCAAAAAAACTCTCTTATTCTTTTCTTTATTCTTCTGCTTTTACTCCTTTCGCTTATGAGCTTGGGTTTTGCTTCGCTTTTAGGGCAGCTTGTATTCATTCCGTTCTTTTTATGGGGGATGATGGGGTGGTCTTCTTTAGCACCACAACAACAAGTACTTGTAGAAGCACAACCTAACCATGCTAGCGCTGTGTTAGGATTAAATAGTTCGGCTAATTATATGGGCAGTGCCTGTGGTGCCTTTGCTGGCGGTTTGCTCTTAGCTTCTGGTTTCCAGCCAAATTTGTTGCCCTTTATGGCAGCAGCAGTGCTTTTCTTTGCGCTGGTTGGACTCTGTAAACGAAAACTAAGCGATAATTAAAGAAATAAAGAGAAATCTTAGAACGGTTAGTCTATGTCATTAAGCTCTTTTTTATAAAATATTAACCTTTGCAGTTCCCAATTAAGTTTGAACTGGCTGCGCTCTGCTACAAACGTTGAATAGTTTTTATTGCTTATGAGAAAGACAGCTTTCTTCAAAATCTCGCTGGAGGACTAGTATGACTTATAGATTAGCAAACCACAAATAGCTGTTTTCTATGCAAGTTAAGGCTCATAGAAGCCTTTTGAAGTACCGTGTTTTTTAGCGAGTATTCTCAAAACTAGGGCATAGGAAGCGGGATGGTCGAGCTTTGTTCACCATAAAAAGTTATTTTCGTTTTTTTCAGATGTTTATTCGTCACAACACAATGGTAAGTATAGAGAAATCAGGCTCAAAGGGTGCCAATACACAGCCATTGATTTAAAAAAATTTACTTTTGCTCAAAATAGCATAATTTCAAAAACTTAGCATTTGCAAGTTTTTTTACTCTTTACAATTGACTTGCCTTTTATAAAACGCCCTGTTTCTCTTTGTTTCTTCTCCTATATTATTCATCTTTATTTTCATATGTCATGCTGGTTCGTTTCGAACGCTTTAATATCTTTAAATCCACATTTAGAAAAAATAATATGTTTTCTGTAAGAGATTGTAACGTAGCACAGTGATGATAGGCAGGTGTTTTCTATTCGAGGATTCACCAACAATGGCACCCCAGAGATTAGGAACAATTTTCCAATTGGCATATTGTTTTGGAGCAATCCGCACGCCATTACCAATGACAGCAGCTAAAGCACATAAAGCAGAGACAGCAATAAAATCCATAGGAGCTTGTTGACGCTCTGAAACGTCATAAACATAATCCATGAATGGCATGGGGAGTTGTAATGGGTCAAAAGGCTTGACGGGTAAAAGAGCAGCCGTGATAGGCTTTATTTCCCCCCAACCATTTTGTTGCAATGCTTGTTTATAAGGAATGGCTTCTAAACAAGTATTATCGTTTAAAGAAACATTATCGTTATCATTGAATGAAACATTTTGATTGTTGGTATCTACAATATTGTTTTTATTTTCTCTCATTTATTTATACCTTTCATAATTAAAAAATCATTGAAATCTAGACCGTAGGGGGCTTGCATCATAAAGACCTCAAAGCCTTGGTTATAAGCACGCTTTGCTAGGTTAAAACCTGCTTTACGACCCGCATCATCGCCATCCATTGCAATGGTGAGACGTGCTTTTGTAGGAGATAAATTCAAACGCATCATGCCATGGGTTGAAAGAGACGCCCATAAATTAACGGGCTCTGATAACAAACCAGACAGCAGAGCCAGACCAGTTTCAATGCCCTCACAAACAACAAGATGCCGATCATTGCCTTGACTTAAATGCACAGCACCTCCCGTTACAGATCCCAACATAGCTTTTGCTGGTGACAAATTCGTTTTGCAGCCATTGTCTTTTAAAAAGGTTCTATGAATTGCAAAGGAACCAGCTCCCTTAACAAGAGCAACCAACGCGGGTAGTGTCATCCCAGATGGGTGCGGACATTTGTCATGAAAGCGTAGATCAGACGGCAATTCACATGTAATCCCCCGCGCGCATAAATAGGTCTCAGCTAAAGTATTTTTGATTGGTTGACTTTGTTGCCAAATTGCTTTTGCTCTCTCTGCTTTCTGTTTTGCTCTTTTGAGATCAGCACAAAACTGTTTTGAGAAAGAAAGCGTATGATCATAAGCTTTATGACCCAGCAAGCCAATTCTTGTGAGCGCTTGTATGATCTTTCTAAAAGAGCAACCAGCATAACAATAGAGCAATAAACGCCCATCATTTCCATTTTTAATGGATAAGCTAGGCAGCCTATCATCATGAGCAGGGCAATGGGCAAGTCCATAATGCCCATGCCAAACTCCACGCAAGGCACGCGTAATACCCTGCGCATTCTTAAAAGAATACATCATTTCTTGTCCTGTAATGTTGCGTCACAGGACGGATTTTGCTATCTTGAGGGTGTTAAGTTTGAGAAAACCTTGTCCGTCCTTACGTGACAAGGTTTTTTTTATGCCGCGTCATTTTGACGTTGCTGTTTTGCTTGCTCAATAACATTGAGAAGATCCGATTGTAACCAACGCGATAAAAAACCAAATTTTAAAGGTTTTGGTAAAGATCCATTGGTAACATGACGTCGGAAAGTTGAGACACTCATATGAAGCAATTTTGCACTTTCACGGTCAGTTAAAAGAATATCATTTTCTGTCATTCTAAAATCCTTTCATTCTCAAAAATGGAAACAAATCATAAGCATTTATTAACCATATTTTTGAATCATTGAAAAGGTATTTAGTCTATAAAAAACAGTATTTTATCATACAATTTCTTATGTGATGATTTATGAGTCTTATTGAGAGCGAATGAGAGAGAAGAGAGAGAAAGTTATCCACAGATCATGGGGTTATGCACCCCATATCTTAAGATTGACCGGTGACATAAGCCGCCCATTTATCCATATAGACACGGCGCTGTTCTAAATAATCAGTACGACGATAGGCACGCTCTACTTTACCGCCTACCGTATGACTTAAAATGGTTTCAGCGACCTCATAGGGGGCATCGGTTGTTTCAGCGAGCCAATTGCGTAAACTAGAGCGAAAGCCATGCGGGCAGGCTTCAAGTCCAATACGTTTCATATATTGAGCCATACACCTATGCGCGAGGGGACCGCGACCTGTTGCAGAAAAGAAGAAATCATTGCGTGATAAAAGGCGCGCTTGTTTTAAAATGTCTAATGCTTCAGATGATAGGGGTACACGAAACTCTTTTGTTGTATCACGCTTTCCTTTCATATTTTCAGCAGGGATAGTCCATATATCATCCTCAACTTGATCTTTATGGATATGACATAAAGGAAAAGTACGAACGCCTGTCAGAATAAGCAAACGTAAAGCCAGTTGTGTCATTGTTGTTGTTTCGCAAAGTGTTTTATAAAAAGCCGGAACCTTTCTCCAATCCATAGCTGGAAAATTTTGCGTTTTATGGCGTTGTTTGCCTAAGAGCGCGCGTGCTTTTTCTGTTGCTTGTAAATCAACATTCAAACCTAATGCAGCCGCATGTTTAAGACAAAGATTAAGACGTATCAATGCTTTCTCTGCTGTTGCAGCTTTTGTATGCCAAATAGGGGCAAGAGTATTGCGTATCTCTGTTTGAGTAATCTCTGAAACGGGTAGACAGCCTAATTTAGGGAGAATATAAAGACGTAAAGGTGAAAACCAATCACAAGCCTTACCATCATCTTTTAATTCAGCTTTCCGACTTTCAAAAGCATCTACGGCAATGTCTTTTAAATAATGAAGATTGCTTATTGCCTCACGCTTTTGTTTATTGCGTTCTTTAATGGGGTCACGCCCCTCACGTAAAACCGAACGCCACCCAGTTGCCAATTCACGGGCTTGTTTTAAAGAGACATCTCGCAACGCTCCCAAGCCCATTTCACGACGACGTCCGTGAAGGGTATACCGTAAAATCCATTGAGCACCTCCATCTTTACGCTTATGAAGTAACAAGCCAGCACCATCATTATATTTGCCAGCCCCCAATGTTGCGACAGATCTTGCATTAAGACGGTTCATAAGAGCCATTTTTTACTCCTTTCTTATATAAATTTGATCCACACATTCATCCCACTTGTTATGTGCAAATGAGTGGTTTTGATTGAAGCAATATAAACTGATTTAAAATGAGACAATCTTAGGTTATTCGGGACTCTCATTCAATATGAATAACGATAGATTATCATTATAAATCAATGCCTTGTAGAGATAGAGAGTGTTGATGAGGAGCATCCATGGTTTGTGCACGCGTTTGATTTGATTAAGGCGCGTGCAAAATACGAACTTTACAAGAATATCCTTAAAGAACCCGATTGTGCAACGGCAGCGTACAATGACTTTAACGAACAGTTGCATGAATTGCGTGCAGAGACGTCTCAACGTCATAACGTGACCAGAATAATACCAACGGATTTTTAAGATGGTTTATTTTCCAGTAGCCGATTACAGACCAGATGTTTCGGTCGTCAACGGTAGCTTTACGGATACGCTTGTGAATGTTTTACCGGCTGATGGCTGTTACATTCCGATGCCTAGTGCAATGGTTGTGTCTCATGCTTTGGAAGAAAAGCCTTTGGGGTGCATAGCGTTTAGAAGTGGCAATGGTGTTAAGATAATCGTAGGAGGCAAGCAAAAGCTTTACAGTTATGATAGTCAAACGAAGGGGTGGAAGGACATAAGTCAAAGTGGTGTGACTTATCATGCGCATGAAGATAATCAATGGTCGTTCGCTTTGTTTGGTCAAAGAATTATTGCGGTGAATAAAAATGATAAACCACAAGTTTTTAATACCCATAGTTCTGAACGATTTGAAGATTTAGGAGGCAATCCCCCGAAAGCAGGCTTGGTGAAGGTTTGGGGACCTTTTGTTTGTTTGATGCAATTGACAGATCACCCCAATCGCATTCATTGGTCAGGTTTGGAAGATGCAACCCATTGGACAGTTAAGCAGAAAGATTGCGATTTTCAAGATTTTCCAGATGGAGAATATGTTCAAGGGTCTACGGAATCGACTAATCCCCTCATTTTTATGCGTTCTGCTATTTATGCAGGAACCTTTGTTGCGGGTTCTAAGATTGTGTTTACGTTTCAAAAGATACAAGACAAGCGCGGAGCCCGTAGTGCGTCCTCTATAGCATGTCGAGGGAGTGATGCTTTTTTTGCGAGTGATGGTGGTTTTTATCAGATGAGTTTGGATGGTCAACTTTTGCCGATAGGCTTTGAGAAAGTTGATAGAACAGTTTTTAAAACCTTTGATAAGTTTGCTCTTGATGAGATGCAAGGGGTTATAGATCCCATTGATAACCGGATTTACTGGTCCTTAAAGAGAGGCAATAACGAGCAAACGACCTTTGTTTATGATTGGGGATTGCAGAAATGGTCGACGCTACAGGGAAAACCTTTCACGTTGTTTCCAGTATTTACGACAGGTTA
>NZ_JBHIRD010000019.1:29478-30198 GCF_042196905.1 Bartonella sp. AA89HNZF | reverse complement strand
TGCGAAGCGTGCTTTATAGAGAAATGTTAAAAATCCTATTCCCTAACTTTTATTTACGCGTCCCTCACTGTAAAAAAGCTGTATAAATACAGCAAGTTATTTTTACATAAAACTTACATGTTATCCATAAATGGTATAACGGTAAAGCCCCCGTAAAATAATCAAAAAACCTATCAAATATCACCATCTTTACGCTTAACAAAAGAGTAAGCGAGCACCATTATCGTATTTATATTTTTTTCCCAATGTTGCGACAGTGTTTAGTATAAGTATTCATTGTAGGCATTTTTCCAGTTGTTATCTGCATGCTAGTCACGTTTGGAACGTGAGAAACATGCTTTTGATTGATTTAATATAAATAGGCTTGCCATGAAACAATCTTACAATATTGAGATTTCTTATTTAAGTTGCAAGACAATTCATTATTATTATAAATCAATATGATGTATAGATTGTTGACATTACCAGTGGTGTGTGAACTCTCAATGGTTAGTGCCAATGTTTTTGTTATGGGGGAGGGGTATCGGGTGATAATGAAGTTTTGTATAGCGTACGAGACGTAATTGAGAGATACTTATTTAGAGGTGCGTTTAGTGAAAAAACTTTGAAAGCAAATGCGCATTCCCTCTGCACTTTAAAAGCTCAAAGAATTTCCAGTGAAAGAGTGGTTGGGTATGTGTTATTTTGAGAGTAGCGATTTTTCAGAGCCTCTTAAGTGTG
>NZ_JBHIRD010000019.1:20454-29378 GCF_042196905.1 Bartonella sp. AA89HNZF | reverse complement strand
TCTTCTCCAATGGCGGCGCGTAGATCAAGGCCAGCAGAACCCGCTGTCGCGTAGCAAGGAAGTTCTAAACCTTGTCCATGTGCAAGACGCTGAACAAATAAAGTCTGGGCATGTGAAGGTTGAGAAGAGACTGGAGAAGAGTAAGGATACTTGTTTAGAGGTGCGTTTAGTGAAAAAACTTTGAAAGCAAATGCGTATTCCCTCTGCACTTTAAAAGCCCAAAGAATTTCCAGTGAAAGAGTGGTTGGGTATGTGTTATTTTGAGAGTAGCGATTTTTCAGAGCCTCTTAAGTGTGTCCCGTTGAACCAAAACCTCCTGTTCCACGGCTCTCGTTATGGCTTTGGGTATTTTGCTCTGGTTCAATGGCGCAAACATTAACTTGGGATACAGGGGCGATGACTGTTTGGGCAATGCGCATGCCCCGTTGGATTGAAAAGTCTTCTTGGCCTAAATTGATAAGAAGGACTTTGACTTCACTTCCGGGTAGTCACACTCAATCGTTCCTGGAGTGTTGAGGCATGTGATGCCGTGTTTTAAGGCTAAGCCAGAGCGTGGACGTATTTGTGCTTCAAACCCAAGGGATAAATGAAAAATGAGACCTGTTGGAATAAGAGCACGCTCCCCAGGGCTAAGAACAAGCGTTTCTTCTTCTCCAATGGCGGCGCGTAGATCAAGGCCAGCAGAACCCGCTGTCGCGTAGCAAGGAAGTTCTAAACCTTGTCCGTGTGCAAGACGCTGAACAAATAAAGTCTGGGCATGTGAAGGTTGAGAAGAGACAGGATGATTGTTTAGAGGGGCGTTGGTTTCAGTGTGCGACATGATCGAGGCATTTCCAAAATATGAGGTCTAGAAGAAAATGATACTTTAACAAAAGATATCTATAAAACCAAGTCGATAAAGGTCTGTGGATATAGGTTGTCCCCAGAGCTTGCTTATCATCTCTTGCTGACCTAAAATATTCTACAACACCACCTAACATCATCAATGATGGCTTATGCCTAGGGGCATGCGCTTATTTGAGATCTAAATTATGGTTACAGATAAGATTTTTTTAGATACTACCGATAAGTATACCCGTGGCAAAAACCAAGGCACCTCCAATGATGACCTGTAAAGAAGCGCGCCAAAAGGGAGTTGACATGAATTTGTTCTGAATCCAGACGATGGCGCCGAGTTCGAAAAAAACAATGATAAAAGCAATAATTGTCGCTACATAAAAAGAGTTGATCAAATAGGGAAGCGTATGGCCTAATCCTCCTAATGTGGTCATAATGCCGCTGGCAAGGCCTCTTTTTAATGGCGAACCACGTCCTGATAATTTGCCGTCATCATGGGCTGCTTCTGTGAAACCCATCGAAAGTCCTGCACCAATTGAAGCTGAGAGTCCTATCAAAAAAGTTTGATGCGTGTCTCCCGTGGCAAAAGCTGCGGCAAAAATGGGGGCAAGGGTGGAAACAGAGCCATCCATTAACCCTGCTAGACCTGGTTGAATCCAAGTCAAAAGTGTTTGTCTTTGCGTTTTCGAAGGTTTTTTTATGGTGTGATTTGCCGCTGTTGTTTTTTGGGAGGGATGGCGGCTCTTGCCTTTCACAAGAGAAGTTTTGTCACATAATGAACCGATGGTGTTTGCACGATTATGGCAAGAAAGGCACAAAAGTTGCTTATAATTTTTAAGCTCTTGAAGCCCCATAGCGGTAAAAACCGCGGCTTCCTTAGAGGAATAAGGTTCGAGAGCTTTTGCATATTTTAAATAGAGCGCCGCATGTTGCTCTTTTATTTTGAGTGCGCGAAGCATCACGTTTTGTGCTGAACGAAAGAACAGAGCTTTACGTTGTACAAATGAAAAAAACGATTTCAACATTTTCTGTTCCTTTGCACTTTAGAATAATTCTAAAACATAAGAAAAATAAACCGAAAGTCAATCTAAAAATTCAAAACTGAAAAATTGCAAAAAGGTTGCAGTAAAAAAATGCTGGGATGCTATGAAAGTAAAGCTGGCAAATAAATTCAAGTACAGGAAGATTTATTAAGTGGGAGATTTATTAAGTGGGGTCGAGAGGGGGGCGTGAAAGCATTGAGAGAAAATATGCTTTATTATGGGACGTTTTCAATGGAGCATTCTAATGTATTGTGAATATATGGAAATAAGCGGGCACGATCATTCATTTGACGGGTTCAAAAGACGATAATAATCTTTGGAATTTGAAATAATTCTTTAAAAGAGACTTTTTTCAAGGAACAAAAGTCTCTTTCATGAGGGCGTCCGTGAAGAGTATAAAAGAGTAAAACAGTAAAGCCTTCATACAATAATATACACTCCATTGAGTCTTTCCATCTTTACGCTGCATAAAAGATATTGATTTATAATGATAATCTAGCGTTATTCATATTGAATTAGCCTCCCGAATAACGTGGGATTCTCTCATTTCAAATCTGTTTATCTTGAATCAATCAAAATCACTTGCTTGCACACTACAAGCGGGGTTGGTGTGTGGGTAAAAACTATAGAAGAAAGAACTAAAAATGGCTCTTATGAACCGTCTTAAGAGCCAAGGGCTGTCGCAATATTGGGGGCTGGCAAATAGATGGTGCTGGCTTGTTACTTCATAAAGAGCAAGCCCGGCATCGTCATACACCTTAGCTCCCAATGTTGCGACAGCTTTTAGCTCGGTTTATTATAGGTATGGCATTTTATTGTACAGTTTGACGTCACGCATTCCGCTTGTGTGGGGGGGTAAGTCAGTATTCTTATGATATTTACGCGCATTTTAGCGTTGTTACAGCTTTTGCATTTAGAGGTGGATTTGATGTAACGAATTATCTTTTGTGCTGTAATTGCAGGGGCAGGTTTAAGGGTGGGAGTGCATAAATGAAAGAGATATTATCATATCAAATTGTTTGATCACGCATAAAAATTTATGCTTTATGAAGGGGCATTTATCGCCTTGTAACTGGCCTGATATCTTGTATGAAAGCCCAAAATTCAGTAGAATTCCTCTCATTTCAAAACTTCTTATATTGAAGCAATTCAAATCATTTTCTTGTGGATCACAAGGAGGGGTGTGGTTGTGGGATTATTAAAAAGTGTGATAAGCGTGCAATGTGAGGGGAGTATAATCTCTGTGTCAGTGAAGGAGATTGCTCTTAGCATTTTGAAAAATATGTTAAGTTTTGTAGAAAAAGCGGGGAATATATGGAAATTGATGAAAGTATAGAATGGCTTTTACGTTCTCAAAAAATAACAATACTGCAGGCAGCGTTATTGATAGTGGATTTGAATCCACTCATATGTAAATTTACCAACGCACTCAGACCTGGAGGCAGTGATATTTACGAAGGAGGGAATCAAGTACCGCTCGCTAAAATTGCTTTATTCCGAGCTGTTTATAATGAGATAGTAAGAGAAGTAGAAGAGGAAAAATTAAGGGTAGAATGGTACTATCGTTGTGATTTTCAGGGGTTTCGTTTGGAGGAGAATCCTATTGCTGAATATTCTTCTGTTTCCCTAGATGATTTGAGGAAATGGCTTTTATTGCGTGGTAAGAGACCTAAAGTTTTTTTCCCTGAGGATAATTTTGCTGAGACTAAGGATCAAAAATATGCGTTTCAAGATCCAACGCATCCACGTTATGCTCCAAAGCTTGCTGCTATTGTTGCGGCATGGCAAGCGGTGAGTGAGGCTGAGGGTGGTAAAACTGTTAAAGGAACGCTTATAAAGTGGCTTAGTGACAATGCCGTTCAGTACAAGTTGGTGGATGATGATAATTTACCAAGAGAGAAGCTTATTGAGGAATTAGCGGCTGTTGCGAATTGGGAACCTACCGGAGGGGCGCCTAAGACACCTGCCAATTAATTTTATCAAAAAAAAAAATAAAAAGATCACTAAAATTGTGCTGCTTTTTTTGATAATTTTGAAGATAATCTCTTTTTCTGGGGGGATTTTTACTTTTCTTCCCTAGATTATAAGTAATTGTTTTTCAATAAAAATAATTTTTATAGTGTTCCTCTGACTGTTCAGGCGGGGGAAAATAGACATTTTGGGCAGTAAAATTTACCCTGTAGTTTTCGTAACTTACCTCTCTATTTTTGTTTGATTTTTTTGGTCATTTTTAAAATCCAAATCAACTGAAATGGATTTAAATATGATAAAAATACTTTCTTTTTTTACGGTGCGTGGAAGTGCAAAAAATTCTCAAGTAAGTGCACCGATAAATACACCAATATTGGAGCAGCCTGTTGCTGATGAGGTGGTGCGTAAATCGTTTAGAATAGGTCTACTATCGCATTGGTTAAAGTTTGAATTTACCCTTGTTATGGAAAAGGTCAAAGCTGAGCGTCATGTGCGCTCTCCATAAAGAAATCTTGCTATCTATAGACCCAGTGAGAGTTTTTCTTAAGAAATTTGCACAATAGTAAAACTCGTTAGCAAAACCCGTTCTTTGGCGTAACAAAAAGGATGTCATAAATGATTATCTCATCATAAATATGCTTTAAGAATAACCCTTGCGTGGCGAAAGTCTATGGCGTAGTCTCTATAGACTTTTGTTCCGTGTGTGGTGATTAATGCTCTTGTTTATCTCTTGTCAATGCAAGTGCCAACGAAAGTGATGGGTGTAGTTTGACACTAGGCTTTATACTCAGTGGGATTAGGTGGTAATTCGTTGTTTTTATGTATAAAATTTAGCATTCAATGCGCGTTTTGTCAAAATAGATTTTGACATTTAAAATTGTAAAAAAGAGCTAAAAAGAGTGAAAATCAGAAAAAAGTGCATTTTCATGCTAAAAATGAGAGAAGGCTTTGAGAGGTCTTTGACCCCCCTTTGAGAGCCTTTTAAAAACTCTTTGAAAAAAAATTAATTGGTACAAAACCTAGTGTCAAAATATACAAAACTTGATGACAAGCTACAATGGGTGTCTATTGCTTCATTGTGATGCTTGGTTGTTCATGTTTAGAAACGACAAGTGTATTAAATGCGATAGGGCTGATAGAAAGGAAAACGTATCCTGTAAAAAATAGGTATATCTTTAAAATAAAGCTGATAAACGAAATTATTTTTTTATCTACCTTTTATATGGTGAGAGAAAGGTATTCAAAGTGCAAGCATACGCAATTTAGCAGTAAATCCCAAAATAGCATAGATCGTTTCTCGGAAAAGGGGAAGAAAATCTATCTGTAAAAGCTATGTTGGGTCGTGTGACAGGTGAAATAATGCGGTTAGGGCAATAAACAATTGTTATTGGTGAAGAGATAGAAATCGATTGGGGGTTGATTTCTAGTTTATTAGAGAATTTTCTTTGTTATCTCGTAAAAATACTATTTTGAGGTGTGGTCATATAAAGCGAAGCTTTTTTCAATCTTGGAAAGATATTCCCATTGCGGAAAATCATATAAAGTTTAAGCAACGGCAGCACGATTTTTTGTGCAATGAAATGATAAGTATGTACAATATCTCGGTAATCTCCATGGGAAACTTTACCGGATCCAAGGTGTGGATATTGTCTTCTGCTTATCCCAAATCGCAAATATTTCAAAACAACAACGGTGGAGAATGAATGTTGGATATGTTCTAGGGAAGGTTGCAAAAAATGGCAGTTTTCAAAAAAATACCAAAAATGACGAAAGGAGCGGTTTCCCACTCCTTCGTTCCTATCTCCCCTTGCGGGGAAGCGGCCACCATTACTGATGCCGTGTATGCTGATATAGGTACACTTATTTTTCTCAAAAGTCAATAGTGTAAATGCGGTAAATATTTGAGCATCAGAGCTACAACTTTATGAAAATCTTCGCAGGATAATCTTGGAACGGTACGTGAGCAACTTAAACGACTTACAGAAACTGTTGTGACATAATTGCAGATAATCCATGCTTTTTTATTCTCTATAGGAGATTGTATTGGATACGCAGCGGGATTATTGGGTTGTGATTTCGTTGAAAAAGGTAAAACTGTCACATTTCCATATAATTTTGCATTCTTAGAAAGCACTAAAACAGGCCGCTTTTTCCAAAATTCAGGGAGTATTGAATCATGAGGAAAATCGCACCAAAAAACTTGCCTGATGCGTGGTGCCGATTTGATTCGTGGTTTTATATGAGGTGGTTTTTCGTAAGGAGCATTTAAATCCCTTTCTTTTATATGCTCGCGCCATGCATTATGATCATGTTCCATCATAACACATGGTTCTTCAAGTTTGGTTATATCTAAGGAAATAGGTGATAGGGTAGAAGGCGCTGTGTTCTTATCTTCAGCCATAGCAGACCATTTATATTTATTGGTCCCCTCACTTATTATTTTACGGCTTTTCTATCACGAGTTTTTATCAAAATGTTGCTTATAAGTACAGAGAGATGAAACCATAAAATGGATGTCTCTGCTTATTTTTGTCTTTTGAGTACAACGTTAGAGGAGGGATGTTGGTAACTCGTTGGTGTTGGTGGGTTGGTTTGGCGGTGGGTGGTTTTGGGTGGGGATTGGTGACTGGAGGGTTGGTTGGTTAGAGGGGAAGCTATTGGAGAGAACGAGTGTACGCGGTTTCGTTTCTATTTTATGGTTAGAGTTTTTTATGGACTGAAAGAATTCCTTTTGAAGCGATATAGAGGCTTATAAGGGAGAAAAATAGGCTTGAGACGACATTCCAACCGGCAAATGAGAGAAAAAGAAAGCGTACGGATGCTTCAGAACAAGAAGGGGGATGAATGCTATTTAATTGGTTAAGCAGCTGGTTAATGTCTGAGGTTTTTCTGACTGCGCTTAAACCACAGCTGAGGGGAGCTTCCCAAAAGCCATATTCAACACCCGCATGATAAACGGCTAAAACAAGGCTGATGCACATTAAGACAAAAACACACAAAAATAAAAGTTGTATCCAAGCCGTTGTGCGAAAAAAACATGCCCCAAAACCTGCTAAGAGCAAAAATGGTATGGCACCATAATAGGGAAAACGCTCTATGAGACATAAATCGCAAGGAAGATATCCTCCGAAATGTTCAAAACCAAGGGCAATCCCTATTGTGGCAGACAAGCAAAAAGCGAGAAAAAAAGCCCATAAACATTGTTCTTTTCTGCTGGGTTCAACATGAAGGTGCTTGTGTAAAAGTGGATGAGAAGACAAAACGCATGCCATTAAGTCTGTTCCTTATAAAAGCTTCTTGTTTAAAAAAGCTATGAAAATCCCATAAATTAAAAGGAGGCTAACACAACCAATGAGAACAATCCATTTAAAATGCTGTACTAGAAAATTCATTGCTTTTTGCCCAAAATGTTTAATCAGCCACGCAAGAAGATAAAAACGAGCGCCTCTGGAAAAAATACAAATAAGAATGAAAAATTCAAGACGCACACTCATAACACCGGCCAAAATTGTGACAATCTTGATGGGGGGAAGATGAAAAAAACCTGATGTTATCAGTAAAATGATGAGAAATTGCAGGGTTGTACTATTTTTCAGAGATTCAAAACTTTCAACCTTACCATAAATTTCTAAAATGGGTTTGGCAAGGGTATCATAGGCAAAATGTCCGATAAACCAACCGGCAATGCCTCCTAATACAGAACAGATCGTCGCAATCAAAGCATAACGATAAACCCGCTTTTGATGGATAAGCAGCATCGGAATATATAAAACATCTATGGGAATTGGAAAAATAGAACTTTCAATAAAGGCAATGAAACCAAGCCAGTGTGGTGCTGTACGCCGATTTGCTAAAGAAATCGTCCAAAGCTTTAATTTGTTTAATATCATGAGGCTTTTATAAGTTTAAGAGGTAAAGACTTTACAAATGAGATTGCTATAAATCCGGTAGAGAAATCCAATAAAGAAAATATTCCATAAAATAGATAAGAAAATGATATGAATTCTTAAAAAATGAGAAGTCTTCTGTTGACGAATCTGTTCTTCTTCATATAGTGCAAAGGAATAATCGACAAGTCTGTCTTTTATAGTCCTGTCTTTTATAGCAGTGTGCGGGTGTGGTGGAACTGGTAGACGCGCCAGACTCAAAATCTGGTTCCGAGAGGAGTGTCGGTTCGAGTCCGACCACCCGCACCACTTCATAAATATTTTCCTTTATCCTGTTACGGCGCATCGCTTTGATTTATAAAACATGGGATTTATAGACCGTGTTCAATGTTTTGCATGTTGAATGAAAAACCTCGAATACCGTAGGATTCTCTCATTTCAAGTCTGCTTATAGTAAATCAACCAAAATCATGTCGCTCGTACGTTGCAAGCTAGATGAGCTCGCGTGGAGTGAAATTTTACAAAAAATGAATAAAAATGCCTCTTATGCTGTTTCAAGGGCATCATTGGAGGTAAAGTATATGATGGATGGTGCCAGCTTGCATTTTTATGAAGTGTAGAGATGGTGCTCTATAGATTTTATATTCCTGTGGGTGCTGTCGCAAAATGAGCTTGAGGGTTTTGAGAGATGTTTCTTTAAAACACGCATGTGAATTGGCAACCCAAGTATCTTGAATTTGAGTGTGTTTGGTTTGAAGCGCTGCCGTATGATATGAAGGGTGTGATCCAAAAAAGATATGTGAGAAACAAAAACATGGGGCAATGTGTAATTTCCTCTCTTTAAAAGACAGGAGCTTTAGAGGCTTAAAAAATAGTGCTTTAGAGGCTTTATAGATTTTATATTCTTGTAGGTGCTTTCGCAAAATGGGCTTGAGGGTTTTGAGAGCTGTTTCTTTAAAACACGCATGTGAATTGGCAACCAAAGTGTCTTGAATTTGAGTGTGTTTGGTTTGAAGCGTTGTCGTATGACATGAGGGGCGTGATCGCCAAAAAGATATGTGAGCAACAAAAACATGGGGTAGTGCGTAATCTCCACTCTTTAAAAAACGGGAGCTTTAGAGGCTTAAAAAATAGTGCTTTAGAGGCTTTATAGATTTTATATTCTTGTAGGTGCTTTCGCAAAATG
>NZ_JBHIRD010000019.1:12857-20354 GCF_042196905.1 Bartonella sp. AA89HNZF | reverse complement strand
GTCTTGAATTTGAGTGTGTTTGGTTTGAAGCGTTGTCGTATGACATGAGGGGCGTGATCGCCAAAAAGATATGTGAGAAACAAAAACATGGGGCAATGTGTAATCTCCACTCTTTAAAAGACAGGAGCTTTAGAGGCTTAAAAAATAGTGCTTTAGAGGCTTTTGAAAGTCGTAAAGCAGAGGAAAATGGTAAGATTGGAAATTGGTTTTTACCTTGACAACTTCATGTGCTCCCTAAATGAAGTTGTCTTCCCGTTACAGAAATTACATAAACAGAGAACCGCAATATCCTCTCTCCATTCTGGCATACAATAGCGGTAAAATACTGTCGTTTGAAGTGTGGTAATATAGGGCATACTTCCTGAAACGTTACAGTATTTTTTCGGTGTGTGTTGGATATTCTTAAATGTGTTTATCTTGCTGTAGGTTTAAGAGCATTCCATGCGGAGGAGCCCAAAGAAGCCCGCCCAAGAGTCCCCCGATATCCCCCGATATCCCCCAAGAGTCTCCAAGGGTTTTTGTGTTTTTATAAACGGACATGGTGTTTAAAAATGGGTGTTTAAAAATGGTTTTTTAGAATCTTTATCCTTTAAGAGCGGGGAGGCCAAGTCAACATCATCTTATAAAACTGCAATTGATGCACAATATCCATATTTATTTTAAAGAAATATCTCTTAAATAACGGCTCTCATTTATTTTACGATGGCGCCTAGTGGTATGATGGTAAAGCTCTTATACTCCAAATGCATTACATGAAAGGCTGAGAGGATAGGAGCTTGCTTTAAGAGAGGGAGAGGCTTTATTGTTTCGTGACTATTTGTTTACAGTTTAGTACAGGCTTTTAGAATCTACGTCTTTTTAGGGGTAAAGGGGCATTAAAAAACCCCGTTTTTAACAGGGTTTTTTAATTGTTCAATTTTTCTACAAAACTTAGAATTTATAAGCGATACCAAAGCGAACATCATGCGTTTGAGAAGAGATTTTAAGGTTATTGTTTGCAAATTTCTTTTTAAAAAAATCTGAATAACGATATTCTGTCCGCATAATGATATTGTTTGTCATTGCAAGATCAAAACCACCACCAACAGTGTAACCAAACATTGTTTTTGTCTCATCTAACACATTGCCAGAAGCAAAAATTGTCGAATCTTCTTGCGATTTTGATAAAAGTGACATGATATATTGCATCTGTCTATAGGCTATACCCCCTGCAATATAAGGCATAAGACGATGGGAAGCAAAACCTATACGCGCGCGCGTGGCACCAGACCACGTTTCTTTCAATGTTACACTGCTAACAACAATGTCACCATAGTTGGATATCGTTTCACCCTGAGCTGCAGGTTTTATGATAGGAATCCCAGCTTTTTTAAAGGCAATGTTAATGGAGTTTGATTCATCTAGAATTTTCTTTCCATTGTCTGTTTGGGTGCTTTTCCTCCCAGACCAGACCATGTCGGTATCAAAACTGAAAACAAGATCTCCCAGATCAATATTAGAACCTGCATACAAACCTGCTCTCAATCCTGATAGTTTCGGTGATAAATCTCTATCAACCCAAGCCCACTTTCCGTCCCTGGCTTCTTGTGCATAATTTAGAGTATTTTTATTGGAAAAATATCCAATTTGTCCTCCAAAATAAAAACCAGACCAAGAAAAAGGCGCAGAAACAGTAACCGGTGAAATACGTGATGACGAAACATCTTGCAATGAAACCTTCGGTTCTGATTGCTTAAAGATTACTGTATCTGCTGCTTGCGCTGTTGAAGCGGTAATGAAGGTGAAAATAGATAGTGCAACTAAACATTTTGTTTTCATAAAAACGTCCCCAATTTATTTCAGATACAAATCGCATTATATACGAATTGGTTAAAAAAATCTATATTTAATACCATTATGAAAACTAAAACATTCAAAAACTCTATAATTATCCATATTTAAGCGTTCTTGAAACTTGTTTTCATGCTATTATCCCGCGTTTATATTGATTTTTCAGTATTTTTATATACTCTTTCAGTGTTCTCTGTGTTTTAGAAAAAATTATAGTATAGTAAACAAGCTTTCTATTTATTAAAAAAATATTACTTTATATATATTAAAACACTTTTTGTTGTTAAATGTATTATCCATTATGATTGACACCAATGTGCTTAAATATTCAATTTATCGTAAAAATGCATATTGGTACCGTCATATTCGTTGCTCGTTTTTGATATTGCATAGCTTTGTATTGCGGTAGCCTTTTGAGCACTCGAGGGGATGGGCGACTTTATTTCTTTTTTATCTATATGCCACTTTTGCTTATAATAATCTAAGCGAATAGTTTTGATTGATTGAATGGAATACGAAGAATCAGAAGGAGTAAAGTGCGAGAATCTCAAGTCTCATGAGGTTTCTTATGCGCCATGTAAAACGGATAAACTCTCCGTTCCGTTCGCTTAAAGCCGGAACGTGGATGAGAGCCTAAAAACTGAATGTCGTTGGCTATTTTAAAGAGATTAGCGCGTGCATTCAGGTTTTTGTGGAAATGGGTGAGGGCGCCATAATGGGCAAATGCCTCCAATTTCTTGCGAGCTGTCAAGGATATCCCCGTTAGAGAGCTGATTGTTTCAGCAAAGGTCAAAACCTTTCGGTGCATTGAATTTTGTTCCAACAGCTGTTCCTCTATTGAGCACCCCCATCTTCACGCTTCATAAAAGAGACATTTTTCAATGTTCCTAAACCCATTTCATGACAGCGATTGTGAATGATATAATAATAAATCTATTGAGCACTCCCATCTTCACGCTTCATAAAGGAGACATTTCTCAATGTTCCTAAACCCATTTCATGACAGCGATTGTGAATGGTATAATAATAAATCTATTGAGCACCTCTTTTACGCTTCATAAAGGAGAAAGTCGGTACCATTACTATATTTGCCAGTTCGTAGGGTGTTGTGACAGCCCTCTCCACAATGTTGTGACAGGAGGCCCCTTTGTCCGTTGTGACAGTCCTTGGCACTTGAGGTTGTTCATTAGAGGCGTTTGTAGTCCTTATCGGATACAATTTCTATTCATACATTCATTGCGTTTGTGATGTGCAAGTCAGTGATTTTGATTGATGCAACATGGGACAGATTTAAAATGAGAAAATCTTACGGTATTTAGGATTCTCGTTCAATATGGATAACGCTAGATTATTATTATAAATAAACACATTATCTCATTGAGATAAGAGTTATTTACCCAATGTTATCAATAATGATAACATTGTAAAGCGTAACTACGATGAATTCATTAATCTTTTTATACTTCGATTGAAATTATGTCTATTAATACCGATTTTTTTGAGCTAATTTTGTTTGGTTGATAGCTAATAGATTTTCAAAATCAAGACGCGAAGCTAGAATGAAAAACACCTTAAGGTCATATCCCTTTAAATCAATTTTTGCCATTATAGCTATTGGGTGTTGAGCTATGACTATCCATGCCTTTCCAAAATCGTTGTGCCTTTTAAGTACAATATAAGCAACAAAAACACCCATAGCATAAATGCGGCTCAGAGCCTAAAATGAACGCTGTGGGTAATTGTTATCGGTCATCATCGGGGTGTAAAACACCCCGATCTTTTGACAGAAAGATTTGTTTTAAGATGTTTGTATCTTTTTTAGTGAGTTGTTTATTGGGGAGCAATCATCTTTTTGGGATCAACTAATCGGTCATAATCCTCTACAAAAACCCCTGCTTTTAATGCTTCGGTGCGCAAAGTTGTATCATTTTTATGCGCTGCTTTGGCAATTTCAGCAGCTTTTTCATAGCCAATTTCTGGTGCAAGAGCTGTGACTAACATGAGTGAGCGCTCCATGAGCGAGTGAATATGAACACGATTGGCCCGTAATCCTTGAATACAATGCATATCAAAAGAACGCATGCAATCACCAAGAAGGGTAATTGATTGTAAAACGTTATAGCCGATAACAGGTTTATAAACGTTGAGTTCAAAATGTCCTTGGCTTGCGGCAAAGGTTACGCTGGTGTGATTACCAAAAACTTGGCATGCGACCATGGTTAAGGCTTCACATTGCGTGGGGTTGACTTTGCCGGGCATAATAGAAGATCCGGGTTCATTTTCAGGAAGACTGAGTTCCCCTAAACCGGAACGTGGACCAGAGCCTAAAAACCGAATGTCATTGGCAATTTTAAACAGATCAGCAGCTAAGGCATTCAAGCTCCCGTGGAAATGCGCAAGGGCGCCATGATGGGCAAGTGCTTCAAATTTATTGCGGGCAGTTTGGAACGTTATTTCTGTGAGAGTGCTCACTGTTTGCGCAAAAGCAACGTCAAAACCTTTGGGTGCATTCAGTCCTGTGCCAACAGCCGTACCACCTTGAGCAAGCATTTGGACATCGGTTAGAGCATTTTTAATACGCTGAAAATTGGCTTCTAATGCGGCACGATAGCCTGAAAATTCTTGCCCTAAGGTTAAAGGGGTTGCATCTTGCGTATGGGTGCGGCCGATTTTAATGATATCTGCAAATTCTTGCTCTTTTTGTTTTAATGTCGCAATAAGAGCTTCAAGGATTGGCAGTAAGTGTTGGCGTGTTTGCAACGTGGTGGCAATGTGAAGCGCCGTGGGAAAGGAATCGTTCGATGATTGGCTCATATTGACATGGTCATTGGGATGAACTGGTTTTTTGCTTCCAAGTTTTCCTCCCAAAATCTTACTAGCACGATTAGCAATGACTTCATTGACATTCATATTGCTTTGTGTGCCAGAACCTGTTTGCCAGACGGACAGTGGAAAATGCGTATCAAAATCGCCGGCAAGCACTTCATCAGCGGCGGCAATAATTGCTTTTCCAATATTTTCTGGTAGTTTTCCTTTGCCCATATTTACAATCGCTGCTGCTTTTTTGACAAGGACTAAGGCATAGATGATGGCAAGAGGCTGCTTTTCACTGCCAATATTAAAATTATGCAGAGAACGTTCAGTTTGTGCGCCCCAATAACGATCTTGACGTACCGAAATCGTTCCAAAGCTATCCGTTTCCTGACGTGTTTCAACCATGATAAGATCCTTTTTTGTTCACGGGTTCTCAAAAAAGATAGATAACGCGAAAGTGCAATAAGAGGCAAGACTTTGAAGCTTCATTTAGAGAAATTATTTTTATGGCTATTCTTGACATTGAGAGATGCCGATTTTATATCTAATACATGCTAGCACTCGTAGCTTGAGAGTGCTAGCAAGAACTTTTAAGATTAATGCAATTATGTTCAGTTTTAAGGATTTAAAACATGGCTAATATACAATTCCGCCCACTTCACGACCGTGTCGTTGTCCGTCGGGTTGAATCTGAAAATAAAACGGCTGGTGGGATTATCATCCCTGATACAGCAAAAGAAAAACCCCAAGAAGGCGAAGTGATTGCTGTTGGCAATGGCGCTCTCGATGATAACGGAAAGCGCGTGCCTTTAGAAGTCAAAACAGGAGACCGTATTTTGTTTGGAAAATGGTCTGGAACTGAAGTCAAGATTAATGGGGAAGACCTCCTCATCATGAAAGAATCTGACATTATGGGAATTATGGGCTAATTGAAGCGCTTAATTTTTCATTGTGTACTATTTTGAGAAAACTCCAAGGAGAAATTAAATGGCTGCTAAAGAAGTCAAATTTGGCCGTGAAGCGCGTGAGCGTTTGTTGCGCGGTGTCGACATCCTTGCTAATGCTGTTAAGGTGACACTCGGCCCTAAAGGTCGCAATGTGGTGATTGATAAATCATTCGGTGCGCCTCGTATCACAAAAGATGGTGTATCCGTTGCAAAGGAAATCGAACTGGAAGATAAGTTCGAAAATATGGGTGCACAAATGTTGCGCGAAGTTGCTTCTAAAACCAATGATATCGCTGGTGATGGAACAACAACAGCAACTGTTTTAGGACAAGCTATTGTGCAAGAAGGTGTTAAAGCTGTTGCTGCGGGCATGAACCCAATGGATCTTAAACGTGGGATTGATGCTGCTGTTGAAGAAGTGGTGGCAAACCTCTTCAAAAAAGCAAAAAAAATCCAAACTTCAGCAGAAATTGCACAGGTGGGAACAATTTCCGCTAATGGCGCTGCTGAAATCGGTAAAATGATCGCTGATGCTATGGAAAAAGTGGGCAATGAAGGCGTCATTACCGTGGAAGAAGCTAAAACCGCTGAAACGGAATTAGAAGTCGTTGAAGGAATGCAATTTGACCGTGGGTATCTTTCCCCTTATTTTGTCACAAATGCTGAGAAAATGGTCGCTGATCTTGATGATCCTTACATTCTCATTCACGAAAAGAAATTGTCTAATTTGCAATCTCTTCTTCCTGTGCTTGAAGCTGTTGTTCAGTCTGGAAAACCACTTCTTATCATTGCTGAAGATGTGGAAGGTGAAGCTTTGGCAACGCTCGTTGTCAACAAATTGCGTGGTGGTTTGAAAATTGCTGCTGTAAAAGCTCCTGGATTTGGTGACCGTCGTAAAGCAATGTTAGAGGATATCGCTATCTTGACATCCGGACAGGTTATTTCTGAAGATGTGGGCATTAAACTTGAAAATGTCACTTTGGATATGCTTGGACGTGCAAAGAAAGTGAATATTTCTAAAGAAAACACCACCATTATTGATGGTGCTGGACAAAAGGCTGAAATTACTGCTCGCGTCAATCAAATCAAGGCTCAGATTGAAGAAACAACTTCTGACTATGACCGTGAAAAATTGCAAGAAAGACTTGCTAAACTCGCTGGTGGTGTTGCTGTTATCCGTGTGGGTGGTGCAACAGAAGTTGAAGTGAAAGAAAAGAAAGACCGTGTTGATGATGCTTTGAATGCAACACGTGCTGCTGTTGAAGAAGGTATTGTTGCTGGAGGTGGTACCGCATTGTTGCGTGCAGCAAATGCGTTGACCGTTAAGGGAAGTAATCCTGACCAAGAAGCTGGTATTAGTATCGTTCGTCGTGCTCTACAAGCACCAGCGCGCCAGATTGCAAGCAATGCTGGTGAAGAAGCCGCTATTATTGTGGGCAAAGTGCTGGAAAATAATGCTGACACTTATGGTTACAATACCGCAACTGGTGAATTCGGTGATTTGATTGCTTTGGGAATTGTTGATCCTGTGAAAGTTGTGCGTTCTGCTCTTCAGAATGCGGCTTCAATTGCGAGCCTTCTGATCACAACAGAAGCAATGGTTGCTGAAGTTCCAAAGAAAGATACACCAATGCCTCCGATGCCTGCTGGTGGAATGGGCGGAATGGGCGGAATGGATTTCTAAGCTCTTTTCCATAGAAATAATAAAGAAACGGGTCTTCTGGGCCCGTTTTTTTTATGCTTTTTCACGTTTAGCAACTTTACGTTTTTCAACCGGTGAATTCGGTGATTTGATTGCTTTCAAGAATTGTTGATCCCGTGAAAGTTTTTGCGTTCTGCTCTTCAGAATGCGGCTTCAATTGCGAGCCTTCTGATCACAACAGAAGCAATGGTTGCTGAAGTTCCA
>NZ_JBHIRD010000019.1:0-12757 GCF_042196905.1 Bartonella sp. AA89HNZF | reverse complement strand
AAGAAAGATACACCAATGCCTCCGATGCCTGCTGGTGGAATGGGCGGAATGGATTTCTAAGCTTTTTTCCATAGAAATAATAAAGAAACGGGTCTTCTGGGCCCGTTTTTTTATGCTTTTTCACGTTTCATACAGTTTTTCCTTTTATGACAGTTCCTTTATCTTATAGGATTGTTCTATTCTCCACTGGTTGATCTACCGTCATTGTGAATGAATCTCACTCTTAATCCATAGCTTTTTCTCTTGTTTTTATGAAATGTTTCTATTGTGCGGGGATCGTGGTTTCCTTTGAAAATATTTTGCTAATAAAAATACAATTCTTTGATTTATAGTCAGTTATTCCTAATGCAGTTCTGTTTTTTCATTTCAGGTTTATGCCTGCACCGTTAAAAAATCCTGGGTTTGTGCTTCATAAGGTGAGAGGTCACTACGGTTTTTATGAACCAACGCAATCGTTAAAAGTCAGTAGTTAAGAGTTAGTACCTATTGAGCGTTGGAAAGACAGAGTTGAAAAGAGCATGATGGGGCTGGTTTGTTTTTTATGAATAAGATGCTGGTATTTCAAGCTTTTGCATAGAGGAATAAGCATCTCTCTGTTTCGTTGATCTCTGAAATGGGGAGACTGCTCCATTTGAGAAGCTTAAAGATAAAAGCTAATTTTTCGCCTTGCTCTCATCTTTTTTTCGGTAAGCTCATCACCTAAACTGGAGCCAAACCCATATTGTTATACTCAAGTTCTGTTTGTTGCCTATATTGTGACAGAAAATTCTTGAGTGGGGAGCCATTTTTGAACTAAGGGGACCATGACAGTTAGCCGAAAAAAATCATGACAAGACAGTAGACGTGCTTGTGTTAGAATTTTTAATGCTTCTGATGATAAAGGCACGCGAAATTCTGTTGTAGCCTCATGCCTTCTTTTCATATTTTCGAGCCAAGGATTTTTCATATATTCTCTTCAACTTGACCTTTATGCATAGAACATAAGGGAATTGAGAGGGTGGAAATTGAGAGGCAGGGAATTGGGGGGCAGGGAGGAGCCAGCTTGCTTTTTTATTAAACGTAAAGATAAGAGGTTTTATGTAAGGCTCCCATTACATTGCTTGTTTATGCGCTTCTTTAAAAGAAATATTTTGTAATACAAAATTCTTGGCTATGCTATTTATGAAGAGTATAAAATCATTTGGATATCAATAGTTTATTAAAAAAATGTATGTTGGTATGATCCTTTTCTTATGTTACCAAAGTTGCTGACTTACGCGTTGGTTAAAAATCTCTCTTCATACCCCTAAATTCATTTCATGAAAGTGTTTGTGAAGAGTGTATAAAAATTTCTCGTGAGACATGAAAAATCATCAATAAAATCTCCATGTTTTCAAAAAATAACGAATGGCTTTTTATATTTAAAAGATTTAACACGTCTCACGTTTTTTATTTATTTTAGAGCTGAATATTCGATTTTTGTGTAAAAATACTTCCCAGCACATCTACGATCCGTGAAAAATCAAGTGCTAATAAGAAAATGATGAATATAATCCATTTCGTATAGCGTGACATCATTTTTACACTTTTATACGTTGTGATGATTTCTTGTAGGACTTCTTTTTCCTTTTCTGTAAGCTCTGTTTGTTTTTCCGTTTTTTTTCTAGCCATGTTTCCACCCACACATGTGTTCCCCTTGTTTGTTATGCTTTAAAATATCTCTTGCGAGATTTGAACTGATGATATTGAGATCTTTGTTGTCTAAATAAATGGGCATCCAACCAACGCAAGAAAAATGCTCATTGATTGTTTTTATCGCGCAACCAGTGAGTAAGAGCAGCGCGTACATCAGCATCACTTTTTTGATTAATTTCATTTTCCACCTCTAGCCGTGTTGTTGATGACTTTAGCGTTTTTTCTATTTGCTTTTGTTGTTCAACCTTCTTTCCAAGAGTGAAAGCTTTTGCTAAAGCGATAAAAAAAGCGGTCAGAGCCGCTCCTGTTATCATCAGATTTTTTTTCAACCACCACATCATAAGCGCTGCTCCCGAAACCGTTTTGCCACAAAGAAAATGCCAACGCAGGCGGCTAAAACCATAATGGTTGCTAATGCCCATTGGATGGGACCATTGCCTGCCAATAAGCCTCCAAGTCCAGAAAAAGAACCAATAATCGGTGTAAGCGCTTCTGCTTTGAAAAATCCTGTTGGTGCTTGCGTTTCTACAGTTTGATAGTTGGAAGAAACATAAGCCCCTTTTGCCCATAATCCCGATTCTGCTGCACGACGGTGCACTAAACCGTGAAGACGTTTTCCTCCTGCTTTAGTCCACTTTTGTAACTCAGCAGGGACAGCCTCATATTCGCCATTATTGAGCTTTTTTAGAAGGGTCGAATTACAAAAAGCCGATGTTCCTATATTATAGCAAAACGATACGAGCGCGGCGAATTGTTCATCCGTTAAAGAAACTGTCACATGTTTTTCAACGGTATTTTCAAATTGTCTTAAATCTTGAGAAAGAATTTCTTCTGCTTGTTTTTCAGTAATGATCATGCCCTTGTGAACGAACGGTTGGCCAGCCGTGGTGGTATGGCCATAGCCGATTGTCCACACCCCGATGGAATCTTTATAGGCTTGTAAACGCAATCCTTCCCATTGTTTAATGAGTGCAAGTCCTGCTGATGATATTTTTCTCATTTACTTCTCCATAAAATAAAGCCTCACGTTAACGTGAGGCTGGTTGACAGATTAAAAATGAATTTTTTCACGCTTCAAAAACAGAAGAGATGTGAAACTTTTATGAAATCAAAAGGTTGGTTGTGACATCTTAGGGAATGGGGGAATGGTTGGCCAAGAGGGATCATAGTCGGCCAAGTGGGATAATGGTTGGGCAAGTGGGGTAAATAGTTGGCAAAGAGGGGTAAATAGTTGGGCTGGTGTTTTCCGTTAAGAGAGATTGTTGATTTTAAGAGCTTGTCCTGGTGTTTTTGATGGAGCCTTCTTGGGGTGCGGGCGGTTGTTTGGTTGATGCACGATAAGTGTGGTCTATTGCGGTTGTTTGGTCGTATGGCATTGATGTGGGGGTGTTTGAGATACGAAGTGGATACTCTCAGAAAAACAAGACATATGCTTTTACTGAAGACGAAAGCATTAAATATTTTATGTATCAAGCGTTTTGCTTATCCAAAGAGCCTCATTGTTACACAGAGCTTTGGGCTAACAAGAGCTGTGGAATTTTGATACAATTTTAAGAGGGGCTGGTTTTTATAGGACAATGGTGTTTTTCTTTAAGAGGAAAGTTGTTGGCTATTTTTGTTTTAAGAGCGCAAAAGCTGGTTTGCTTAGAGAAATCTTAGCCGTAAAGCAGCCTCTCTTCGTTCTTTGATGAATAGGAATATGGAAAAAGCCTTAATTACATCGTTAAAGATTTGTATTCAGTAATCCTTTTTTGGTGGGAGGAAACAGAAACAGTTTTTCCTTCTGTTGTTCTTAAGTTTTTTTCAAACCTCTCTCTCAGAGTTTCCCCTTTTTTGTTGACTGTTTCATGTTCAGCTTCCGGATGGACTTTTAAATAGTGTTCTAGACGTCTTTTTCCTTGCGCATGTTTATAAAAAGTGGTTGGAAGATAGGAATCTAACTTTTCAGCAGATACAGATGAATTGGGTTCACATAATACACCCTTAACATTATCTTTGTGCAATCTTGCTAATTTATCAGATTCAAGATGAAGCTTTTTGGCAAGGCTTAAGCTGAACATTCCACATTCAGAAGAGCTTCGCTGAATATCCATTTCTGCTGTGGTAAAAGAATAAGGAGGCAGTTGAAGACATTGAAGGGTTTGATTTATTTTTATCCCTAGTTTGCAAGCCGCGATATTCTGAAATGTTGTAGGTTCAAGCATAATCAAAGAGATTTTCTCATCAACTTTTTGATAATCAAGGACGGCAAAGTGGATTTTGCTTCCCGAATTGACTATAAATCGCGCAGAATTTGCGCCGCTCTCAACGACTTCTTTTAGGGCGTGCGAAAACTCTTCTGCTGTAAGAGCCAATTTGAGATTCATGTCTGGATATTTGCTGTTTGCTTTTTCTACGAGAGCCGGCATCAATCTAATATCTGTGTTTTCATAATAAGAGTTAATCCAACGGCCGGTTACAAGATCTCTCTCTAAGCCTGTAATAATATCTTTTAATTCGTCAGAATTCGGTGCAGCATGTTCTTCTTCTTTTTGGATGGAACTTTGCATTAAACGTGCAATAAGGTCTTCTAAAGATTCATTTGCACTTGCTCCTTCTGGTGTTTGTGAGGAATGAGGGAGGGAAGAATCTTGTGGCTTCATAATCTTAGCCTCTATATTGATGATCGATAAATGATATTATTTCTTCAATTTTGGCTAAACAATGTTTGCAGGAAAGATTTTTATCTAAAAAAAACAAAGAGATGAAATCATCTTTATTTTAAAAAATTTTGTTACCAAAGACAAAATCCCCCGCTTTTCAGAGTCAAAGGTAAGGTATCTTTTAAGAGGTCACGTTGCTTATTGTTTGCATCTTTACCTCCTTCAAAGGGAAAAGAAGATTTGCTAACAACAATTTATGCCTTACCGTAAAGACGCAGAGCCTCATTCTTTGTGGATGTGGAATATGGCTATGGCCAAAACGCTTATTACATCATTAGAGATTTGTATTCTGTAGCTCTTTTTCTGTGTTGTGAAACAGAAACAGTTTTTGTCTCTGTTGCTACCAAGCTTCTCTCAAATCTTTCGGTTAGGGTTTCGCCTTTTTTGTTTACTTTCTCCTGTGCTGCTTCTGGATTGGCTTTTAGATATTCCCCAAGACGTCTTCTTCCTTGCACGTGTTTGTAAAAAGAGGTTGGAAGATATGTATCTAACTTTTCAGGAGATAGAGGTGTATCTGGTTCACATAATACACCCTTAACATTATCCTTATGCAGTCTTTCTAATTTTTGAGATTCGGTATGAAGCTTTTTAGCGAGCGCTAAGCTGAACATTCCACATTCAGAAGAGCTTCGCTGAATATCCATTTCTACCATGGCAAAAGAACAATTGGGCAACTCATGCGCTTTAAGAGCCAATTGTGTTCTTAATGCCAGCACTGCTGGTTTCATATTGTTGAGTGTTGTAGGTTCAAAAAATATCACGGAGGTTTTGTCATCGATGGTTTGATGATCAATCACTGAAAAATGGATTCCCCTGTCCTTTGTGTGAATAATAAATCTAGAAGATTGAACGCCGTTTTCGATGGCTTCTTTGAGTGCAAGGGCAAAGTCGTGAGATGACGCTGCCAATTGAAGACGCATGTCGGGATATTTACGATTTGCCTGATCGACCAAGGCTGGCATTAGTTTAAGGTCTGTACTTGCATAATCAGCTGTGAACCAACGACCCGTTGAGATATCATCCTCTAAACGGGCAACAATATCTTTTAATTCCTCACGATTGAATGGGATATCTTTGCCTTTTTCGCTACTGGGTTGTTCTAAATGTGCAGTAAGAGTGTCTAACGATGCATTTGCACTTTCTCCTTCTGGTGTTTGTGAGGAATGAGGGAGGGAAGAATCTTGTGGCTTCATGCTATTAGCCTCCATATTGATAATCGATAGGTGATATTATCTTCTTCAATTCTGGCTAAACAATGTTTGCAGGAAAGATTTTTATCTAAAAAAAAACAAAGAGATGAAATCATCTTTATTTTAAAAAATTTTGTTACGAAAGACAAAATCGCACGCTTTTCAGAGTCAAAGGTAAGGTATCTTTTTATCTTTTAAGAGATCACGTTGCTTACTGTTTGCATCTTTACCTCTTTCAAAGGGAAAAGAAGATTTGCTAACAGCAATTTATGCCTTACCGTAAAGCCGCAGAGCTTCATTCTTTGTGGATGTGGAATATGGCTATGGCCAAAACGCTTATTACATCATTAGAGATTTGTATTCTGTAGCTCTTTTTCTGTGTTGTGAAACAGAAACAGTTTTTGTCTCTGTTGCTACCAAGCTTCTCTCAAATCTTTCGGTTAGGGTTTCGCCTTTTTTGTTTACTTTCTCCTGTGCTGCTTCTGGATTGGCTTTTAGATATTCCCCAAGACGTCTTCTTCCTTGCACGTGTTTGTATAAACGAGCTGGAAGATATGGATCTAATTTTTCAGCAGGTAAAGGCGTGTCTGGTTCACATAACACACCCTTAATATTATCTTTGTGTAGTCTTTCTAATTTTTGAGCTTCGAGATAAAGCTTTTTGGCAAGGCTTAAGCTGAACATCCCACATTCAGAGGAGCTTCGTTGAATATCCATTTCTACCATGGCAAAATGAATATTCGGAAATTGGTGATGTTCAATGGATTGTCGCGTCCTTAATGCAAGTAATGCGGGAAGCGTGTCACGCAGTAAGGTCGGTTCAAAAAAGATCAAAGATGTTTTATTATCAATGGTTTGATGATCGACAACAGCAAAATGAATTCCCCTATCTTGTGCGTTAACGATCAGCCTAGAAGATTTTATGCCCTTTTCGAGCGTTTCTTTGAGTGCAAGGGCAAAGCCGTCAGGGGGGCTTGTAAGTTTGAGATTCATCTCTGGATATTTACGATTTGCTTGATCGACCAAGGCTGGCATCATGTACAGATCTAAAATATCATAATAATTTTTGATCCAACTGCCATCGGCATTATGCTTTTCTAAACCGGCAATAATATCTTTTAATTCTGCACGATTAAAAGGGGTGTTTTTTATTTTTTCAATGTTAAGCCGTTCTAAATGTGCAGTAAGAGTGTCTAATGATGCATTTGCATGCGCCCCTTCAGGTGCACTTGCACCTTCTGGGGTTTGTGAGGAATGTGGTGGGGGAGAATCTTGTGGCTTCATAATCTTAGCCTCTATGTTGATGATCGATAAGTGATATTATCTTCTTCAATTCTGGCTAAACAATGTTTTGAAAAACAAGCCTTTGCATCTTGAAAGGTGAGGCGATGAGAGCATAATAATGCCGTTTTCATATTTTTATGCGTGTATTGCTCATCATTGCTGGGATGTATTATATTGGTATTTTATAAGGGGATTATTAGGGCGTTCTATTGGGAGCCCGTAGTGAATACGGCTTGTTTTGAAAATCTCAAAATTATGGGGCTGTTGGTGATGCAAATTGTGTAATGCAAAAGAAAACAGTCAGAAAAGGACGAAAGATACCTTCAAACCGTAAAGTTTTAAACATTGCCGCGAAACACACTGTTTTATAACAGTCTATGATAATGCGAAAATTTTATGATGAAATCTGGACGCAGAGAACCCCTTACCGCATCTACCATTAAATACGATTTTTCATATTCTGTCAACCGCAAAACGATTATTTTTCCTCCTTTATCGCGGGAAAAAATCTCATTCATTAGCTATGCAGCAAAATATCTTGTTTTAATGGAAAAGTTTTTGATGTGGCAAAAAACATTTTCTCCTTTGAGAAAGGAGGGAGAAAGGTGAAGGGAGAATTGTGGTTTTGAAATCCGTGGTATTTTATTGATGAAATTGGGAAGGCGGTGGTTGGAAGGTGTTGCGGGGGCAAAGCTTTAGGTATTGCGCAGGGGGTGTTCCGAGGGGATGACGAGGTGGGGGGCTCGTGGGTGCTTAGAGGCGTGATGGCTCTTCGAGTGGCTGTTGGGGTCTCTAAAGGTTTCTGTATAAAGATTTATTGAGTAAATGCTTTTTCTCCTTTGAGAAAGGAGGGGAAAGATGAAGGGAGAATTGTGGTTTTGAAATCCGTGGTATTTTATTGATGAAATTGGGAAGGCGGTGGTTGGAAGGTGTTGCGGGGGCAAAGCTTTAGGTGTTGGCGATTTGTGGGGGTAATTAGGGCTGTGCAGGCTGTCGTATTAGTGGTGGTGTGATGGGAGGGTTATCGGTGCAGTTGTTGATAAGGGAGGAGATTGTTGGTAGGGGCTTTTTCTTTCGTTTAAGGGATGATGCTTTTAATTGTGTCAAAAAATAACGGGTTATTTTAATGATAAGTTATTGATTTATAGTGAATATTTTATCATTATTTATCTTGAATGAGAAATCCAGATTATGCTGAAATAAAAGCCATAGCTCTTGTCCGTCATAAGATCAGAAGAGCCATATAGAATTGTACAAGAAAAGACGTAAAATGACGATAATGAATTGTCTGAAGAGCTAAGGATGTCGCGATATTGGGTGAAGTGTATGATGAGGGTGGTTTGTTACAATGGGGGTAGAGGGAAGAATGTTGCTGTTTTTTAAAGAGGGGGCAATATTTATCTTGTCCATGCCGTGAATATGCCGTGAAATATTGTCCTTTGAGGCATGGATTAAGTGAGGCACTGGTAGGTATAAGGTTAAGTCTCTTTGACAGTTGAAGTATTTTTTAAAGAACGTGGTGGATATTTTTAAGCTTGTTTGTTGTGCGCTTTAAGCTTGTCAATCTCATGAAATTCTATGAAAGGGCAAGCTCAGAGGTTCTCAAGAGCACCCTGCCAAAGGGGGGCTTTATAAAGGCGCTGGTTATAAAGAGGCATGTTATAAAAGGAGGGGGAGAATCTTTATCCTGTGAGGGGGAGGAAATGATGGGTGTTTTAGCCAAGGCTCTTTTGGGTAGAACTGTCAAAATGTTTATAAAGGGCATCAAGAATAATACGCAACGAGCCAACAAGATTAGGCAGCGGTTGATCTTCTATAACAAGATAGTGTAATGCCGCATGAAAGTTGTGTTGACGATGTAGATATTGTGCTTCTTTAATCGCTTCTTGCATAGCTTCATAGTGTTTCGTTGCTCTTTGGATCCATTGCTTTTTTGCTTTCTCATCTGATGCGCTGTGCGTAAAACCATCATAATAACCGTTTGGTAAACCTTTTGCACATAAATAGTCGTTTCTAATTTGCAAGTATTGTTGCGCCGTGTCATATTGCTCTTTACTGATGCCTGATGAAGCCTCTTTATAGCCAAGCAAACAAAGACGCCCAATATAGGTTCCGACAAGCGGATTTTTCGCTTCTTCGAAGCTTAAACCAAAGTGTTTTGCACGCATTTCAATCGCAGATTGAAGCGCAGATTCGCTGGAGCTTTGGGCACGTGAAATACGGCCTTTGGGCTCTTGCTTTCCTGTTATTTTTGATCTACCGCGTTTTTTACGTATTTTCATGAACTTAACCATTTGAATGAAAAAGAAACTGTCTGTTGATGGGGGACAGTGATGTAAAAAGCACTTGGCGCAAATATTGGGGGAGCAAATACTTAAGGGGGAGGGAGCAAATACTGTGGGAAATATCAGCCGTTGCAGATCAAAAAACAAACGATACTAAAGGCGTTTTAATGCAAAGAAAAGCAACGGTGTGGGGCGAAAAAATCATCTTTAAGGTGTTTCTTACTATTTTTATCTTATCCCTATCAGTCTTATTTTCCGCCCCTATTATGCTTATTTTTTTATTGCTAGCGGATTATTTGCTTTCTAAATATTTCTTAACTGTTCTTGAGAAATTGAAGGAAAATTTTTGTCAAATGTGAATGAAAAAATAACAATGGATTTCAAGGGCATGTCATCGTCTTTCTAATAGGAAGTTTTTTCTAATGGGATTGTTTGTCTCTTTTTTCACGAGCGCTTTGTGGAAATTTTTCAATTCCACTTTTGAAAGGTCATTGTTTTCTTAAGTTGGGAGCTTGTTATTTGGGTTCTCTTATTTTTTGTTGTTGGGCGCTTTCCCAAGATATTTGATATACATCACGCTGTTAAGCATACTTTTATCCTTTATAAGAGATATATTGTCTTCTGTTGAGTGGCAGAGAGCGGCAAAAAGCAAACCTCCACATTCTATTATAATAGCATAAGATGCCCTATGTTTTCAAATAAAATATCATTTATTGGCTTAAAATAAACTGTGAATGATCCCGCTATTTGGTTTAGTATTTCCTTTATAAGTATCCTTTATAGAGTATAAATTTTCCGTTTTAATGGATCTCATCATAAGACGAGGGGATGTCGTTTAAAGGACGGAATGCATTATCGAAAGAAGCTGTTTTTATAAGAAGAAAGTGCCTTTATAAAAAGATGCTTTTATAGGAGATGCCTTGATGAATGTAGGGGCTGTATCAATGTGGGGGCTGTGAAATGTTTCATCTTTAATGAAGGATTTTTAAAATGAAGCCTTTTTGATTAAGAAGCTTTCAAATGAGGATTAAGGTTGTTTGTTGCACGCTTTTCATACTGGATAATCGGTTGCGTGTTTGACTTTGTTTTTATGTTGCTTTTTAAAGAGGTATGTCTTAGGGCTCTCTTTTGCCCATTTCGCAAGGGTGCTCATGAAGGGCACAACGATAAAGTCCCCAATGAAATCCATATAAAGTTTGAATAATATAAAATCTATTGAACACTTCCATTTTTACGCTTGTGAAGAAGAAAGTCTATAGCATCACACATTTTGCCAGCTCTCATTGTTGCGACAGCCCTTGGCATTTGAGGCGCTTCCTTAGAGGCATTTATCATCCTTTCTTAATGTTTTACTCTATACGGCTCTTTCTGCTTGTAACGCGCAAGAGACATGGTTTGGGTTGATTTAATATGGAATAGGTTTGGAATAAGACAATCCTACGGTATTTAGGGTTCTCATTTAATATGAAAAACAATAAATTGTTATAAATCAGTGTATTGTTTGTAAACTTTACACATCAGATATTTCTTAGATTGAATATTTTTGCTTGTTGAGTTTTGTGAAACATTGTCTTTTGAAGTGTGGGTAATAGATAAGAGGATACAATGGCATTTGTGCTTGTAAGGTTTAGGGATTGTATGTTGTCACGTATGAGAAATTTTAACAATAGACTTAAAGGGGCTTATAGCGCGTGTTTCATGGTGAAAAGAGTGCTAGATAAACCGGTTTTGCTGGTTGCATGTTCTCAAAGAGTGAGTGGGCATGTTAGAAGTGAGAAAATATCCGTATGATCGAAGATAAATCACAACACCAATCTGCCCATAAGGGAAATACGGCTTTTGCGTCACAGCCCGTGTTAAATCAGTGTGCGGTTTTCAAAAAATGGACGGCTCTCTCAAGAAAAGATTACGTCATCATTTTGTGTTTGGCTATCCTCTTGTTGGTGCTTTTTGCCGCGACTGTCTATATGAATCCTTTGGAGTTTTTTCACGTTATATCCAAAGAACAGTTTCAAGCACTGGGACAAATGGAACAAGGAGATCTTCGAAAAATGATTAAAGAGATCTTGAAACAGCCTTTTGAAAATAATCCTGCAATCGTGTTTTTGCGTGATGCGGGATGGAATAGTGTTTGGGCTTTTTTATGTCTTTTGCCGCAAATGATTTTTGGTGTTCTTGTGGTGTTCTTTCCACTCTTTTTTGTCTTTAACGCTATCTCTAAACGGGAGGTGAAGGAAATGATGAAGCTGTGGGATACATTGCCAGAGCAGCAACAACTAGACAACCAATTTCTCAACAGAACACAATAGGGAAACAAGTGGCTGCTTCTTTTATAAGTACTTTTGTAATTTTGACCACAGTATGGTGGAGTACTGTCATGTTTTTCGGGGAGATCATGATACTTTTTTCTACTCTGATGACAATCTTGGTACTTTATTATTCTTTGATAAAACGGACAATATTGTTGTGTGGGATGCGGCGGAAATTAAAAAAGGGTGCATTGCAGAATTTGGGGTATAATCAGAAAGTCAGCATAGGACAAAATACAGTTTTTGCAACAGAGCTCAGCTCCCTTTCTTTTAAAGAATCTTTGGAACTTTCAAGAAAAGATTATTTTATCATCGTTTCGATAGCCTGCATTGTGATTGTGGTTTTCGCAGTTTTGCTCGCTTTTTTTGCTTTTTTTCCAAAATCTGCGATTTTTTTACACAATTATATGCCTCTATTGTTTAAGGTTGGCGTTTTTGGCATGCAGCTGCTGTTTTGGTTTTGTGCGTGTATTGTTGTTTCTTTACCTGTCATTTTAATTCTCCATAGTCTCCTTCAGTATGGCGTGAAAAAAACAGTGAAGGAATTAGAAACATTTGTTTGAGCAGAGGATAAAAATGATGATTTCACATCAATGCGATAGGGAAAACAAGTGACTATTGTTATAAAATTTTTGGCTTTTTTAGGGGTCACCATCATTGCCATTGTAATGTTTATGGTTATGATCCGGCTTCCTTACCGGTTGATCAAACATATCAGGTTATCTTTTAAACTCGCTCAAGACTTGAAAAAGAGTACAACGCAAAAAAAGCAAGCCATACAACAATTGTGCAATGATCTGGGAGAAATGAAAAGACACAATCTCGCCCATAAGACCCTTGATGCGACAATGCGCTTTCTTAACTTCAAAGAATCTCTGCCTCTTTATTCAAAAGAATGTAAAATAATTCTTTTTATCCTTATTCTCTTTTCTGTTTTACAATCTGCTTTCTCTGTCGCAAATTTGGTATGGTGGAAGAATGATAGTGTTGCCTTTATCATGCAGCTGTTGAGCCTTATATGGTTTGGGATTCTTCTCTTTTTTCCGATCATTGGGATCATGTGCATAAAATTAACGAGAAAATTGAACAAAATGCTTCAACAATTGAAAGAAGCAATACAACAACGCGATCAGGCAATTCGTATGCAGAACGTGGAAGGGGGGCAAAATGACGAGTAGTCTTATAACATTAATAGCCATTTCTTTCCTGTTCTTTACGCTCTTAAGTGTTTTAATGTGGGCGCCAATCGTTGTCATTTATTACCTGTTTATCAAGCGTGCGCGGCTTTATTGTCGCGTGAAAAAGGAACTGAA
>NZ_JBHIRD010000018.1:0-30253 GCF_042196905.1 Bartonella sp. AA89HNZF | reverse complement strand
GCCCAAGAAAACACAGCTGGAAACGTTGCAAACACCACACCAGACAAAGATGATACCCTTGACCCAAACGCCCCACCAAACGCATGTGACGAAGGCGAAGGCGTCATCCATATGGATGAAGAGGATACATGATAGGTTATAAACTAGATGTAGAGCCCCTCATTAAAAATGATTGCTTAAATACCTCCCTTCCCCATCTTTAAAGGTGGGGAGTGGAACTAAAGTTACACGTGTGGAACTGGTCGTTCAAGAGGCTGTACAGCCAAACGAAACCCCATGGTACGCAGTAAAGCATTCAAGCTGCGGAACTCTGGATTACCTTTTTCTGAAAGTGTACGGTAAAGTTGTGTTGGGTTCAAGTTGGCTGCTTTAGCTACAGCTTGAACACCACCATAAGCTTTGGCCATTTGGCGTAGAGTTACAAGCAGCTCACCCTGATCACCATCTGCTAGGATTGCATCAAGGGTAGCTGCTGCCAACTCAGGATCATCACGGAATATTTCTGCCATTGCATCATCATGGTTACGGTCTTTCATTTTTGCACTCCTTTAATCTTCACGGTTTTGCCAATCACGCCAGCAAGCACATGCACGAGTGATATCAGTCTCTTGTGTTTTTTTGCTGCCACCGCATAATAGCAACAATACGGTCTTTCCAGATTGGACATAATAAACTCGGTAGCCAGGACCAACATTAATACGCAATTCATGAACACCCTCACGAAGCGGCTTGAAATCGCCAAAGTTTCCCTGCTCTAAACGATTAAGGCGGCGAATAATTGCAGTTTTAGCCTGCATATCACGGAGCTTTCGCAGCCAATCAGCTATCAAGTCTTTGCCATCAGAAGTAAGGTAGTGACGTATTTCAAACATGATGTTATATTCGTTTATAAACGAATGTTTGTCAAGAGAGAAATTAAAAGTTGAGAAAAAATCTTCTTTTGTTCCAATGAAAAAGCGACATGAAGCTTAACCAAGCTATCTTTCCGAATGAGAAAGATGTCAATTTTTTTAATCCAGCTCTGCTTTTTGCGGAGCTTTTTTTATGGAGAAGCATATGCGAAAAATATCATTAGAGGGACTTGCACTGATCAAACAATGGGAAGGTTTGCGTTTGAACGCCTATAAAGATGCCATTGGGGTGTGGACAATAGGTTATGGACATACAAACAGTGCTGGAAAACCTTTTATTTACGAAAGCATGACAATCACTGAAAAGCAAGCAGAAGAACTTCTTTGCCAAGATTTAAGACAATTTGAAAATGTCGTTGAACGCGCTGTTACAGTTTCATTAACAGATGAACAATTCGCGGCGTTAGTGTCGTTTTGCTATAATGTAGGAACAGGAGCCTTTTGTAACTCGACACTGTTAAAAAAGCTCAATCAAGGTGAATATGAAGCTGTCCCTGCCGAGCTACAGAAATGGACCAAAGCAGGCGGGAAGCGTCTTGAAGGTCTCGCACACCGGCGTGCGGCAGAAACAGGCTTATGGGCAAAAGGGGCTTATGTTTCCTCCAATTATCAAACAGTAGAAACGCAAGCACCAACAGGGCTTTTCAAAGCCGAAGCCCTTGCACCGATTATTGGTTCTTTTTCTGGGCTTGGAGGCTTATTAGCAGGAAATGGACCAATCCAATGGGCTTTGGCCACCATTATGATTTTAGCCGCATGTGCTGGTATTTTCTTTGTTGCTAAACGCTTTCAGGAGCATCGTCTATGATCTTATGGATGAAAAGAAATCTGATGATAACAGGCGCGGCTTTAGTCGCTTTTTTTATTGCATTAGCAAGAGCTTTTACTCTTGGGAAAAAAGCAGAGCAACAAAAGCAAACAGAAAAAGCTTTAAAAGCAGCCAAAACACGTCTGGAGGTGGAAAGTGAAGTTAATCAAAAAAGTGATGCTGATGTGCGTTCTGATCTTTCTCGTTGGTTGCGGGACAAATAAGTATATCTCTTGTGTTGGTTGGTTACCAATTTATTTAGAGAGGCAAGATCTGAACGCCATCAGTTCAAACTTAGCAAGAGAGATCTTAAAGCACAATAATCTAGGTGAACGCGTGTGTGGGTGGAAACATGGCTAGAAAAAAAACACAAGACGATACAGAACTTACAGAAGCAGAAAAAGAAATCCTCCAAGAAATCATCATGACCTACAAAAGTGTAAAAGTGATGTCTCGTTATACGAAATGGATTGTACTCATTATACTCTTATTAGCACTTGATTTTTCACGTATTATGGATGCGTTTGTAAGTATTTTTACACAAAAACCAAATATCCGACTCTAAACATACTCTGAGACGCGCGAAATTCTTTAGAAAATGGTTTCTTAATTTTACTCGTCTCATAGAGACTATCAATAATAGCTTTACACATTTAAAACTGTTATTTTCACAGAATTGGACATATCAAATTTCTCGTCAAAATAACTAAAAAAACACTGCAAAGGTAATTGTAAAAATTCTATCCTGTTATAAATGAAGCCCACTGTTCCAAGAGAATATGTCGCTGTTCTAAAAAATCCGTTCGCATATAAGCTTTTGTCACTGAACTCCCAACTGTATGTGCAAGAACAGTTTCGGCAATCTCAAATGGTGTTGACGTTGTCTCTGCTATCCAGTCCCGTAAGCTTGAACGAAAACCATGGGGACGATAGGTTAAGCCGCAAACTGTCATATACTTTGCCATGGTGGCATCAGAAATGGGGTTGCCTGTAAGACCAGAAAAGAGAAAACCATTTTTTTCAAAGGGGAGAGATTTTTCAATCACTTTTAAAGCTTCATTACTCAATGGTACTCGAAAATCTGAAACCTTTCCTACAATGCCTTCATATTTTCTTTGGGTATCGTCCATATATCTTTATCAATTTGTTCAAGGCGCAAATAGCGCAATGGATACGACCGTACTCCAGTCAAAATCAAGAGCTTCAGTGCTAAATTTGAAAGGATCTTATCATCCAAGCTTTGATAAAATGCCGGAACCTCTTGCCATGGCATAGCAGGAATATTTGTTGATGTCGCACGTGGTTTTCCTAAAAGAGCGCGTGCCTTCATACAAGCCTGTAGATCAACATCTAAACCAAGAGCCGCTGCATATTTCAAACAAATATTGATACGGTTAAGTGCTTTTCGCGCTGTGTCTGCTTTTTCATGCCAAAGGGGTGAGAGAACATTGCGGATGATATTGGCTGTTAATTTTTCTATAGGTAATTTGCCTATGTGTGGAATAACGTGCAACTCTAGTGGAGAAAACCAGCGGCCGTTTTTACCTTCATTTTTCAACTCTGCTTTTTTGCTTTCAAAAGCCGCTTTTGCAATTTCTTGAAAAATATTGCTTTGCTGTTTTAAAATAGTCTGTTCTCGAAAGACAATAGGATCATTGCCTTCTTTAAGAATATCACTATAATATCTTGTAAGCTCACGCGCTTCTTTTAAAGAGAGTTTTGTAACAGGACCAAGTCCCATTTCACGGCGCTTATTGTGGTGCGTATAGCGAAAAAACCAAGAGCGTGTATTGTCTTTTCGAACATTCAACCACAACCCTGCCCCGTCACAATATTTACCCTGCGGAGACGTCTTTACGAATGATGCTGATAACCGATGAATCGCCCTCACTTAACGTCCCCTCTCGTCCACCTTTTCAAGCATTGCTCGTCCACCTTTTTGGGTCCACCTTTTAGACCACCTTTAATTTCTGATTTGAGATTTTTTCTTTAATACTTACTTTTTTTATTGAATCATAAAAAGCTATAGACATCAATACGCCCTTACACATCTTTATATACTTTGAATCTTGTTGCTAAGCCCCTGCTTGCCGGCATGCGGCACCACCTTTCTTAAGATGTTGAAATATATAGATTTTTTATTTAACTATCTGTTTAAAGACCACCTTCTAGGATTTATACAATTTTATCTAATCTGTTGTTATTTGCTCCGTATTTTTCTCTGGAGTAAATGCTAAAACCTCTTTCTTTCTCCACCTCACTGCTCACCCTAGCTTATATGGCTCCGGCCCCCTCTGAAGCATCTAATTGCGAATCGTTGTTGTGGATATACTAAAAAGCTGTGCACACTCATGGATTGTTACATATCTATTGCCATCATCAAATATCATCCATTGCCTTTTTATTTTTTATGTTATGTAAATGGGCTGGGATGCTATGAGGAGAGAACTTCCTATATTTTCAAGCAGCTTTTTGTCAAAATCTTTTGTGTCTCTTGTGCTATTGCCTCTAAAAAGATTTCAATAGCTTGATTGATTTGTTTAAGAGGCTGCTGGAAACGTAGCCAATACAACACCAGACAAAGATGACACCATTGGACCCAAACCCAAACGCCCCACCAAATGCTTCATATGAAAAAGAAAATATATGAAACCGAACTACTTGTTCAAAATTATTACAGTACAATATTCTTAAAAAAACTATCAAATACCATTGGTCTATATATTGAATATGCTCCACTAATATATTGTTTCAGTTGGAAACAGACTGTAAGAGAGGAGAAATATCCATTATGTTGTTATGTAACAGTTTATTTAAAATCCTTCGTAAAGGTACTTTTTAATGGAATTAAGCAATTAGGGGAAAAAACAAAGAATAGTTAATTTAACTATAGATTTTTTTATTAAATATGTATAACACGTTATGTATACGCTTTATTGATTCTAAGATAATTTTTAGATATATAATGTTAAATTATAATGTTTTTTTGTTTTTATAAAAAAAATTCTGTGGTGCAATTTATGACTTTTGAAATTACTTAAAAATCAACACCTAATTATTTCATTAATTATTATGTCTCTTATTTTTTATTAAAAGTGCTTTTTGTCATCGGAATTATTGAAGTTTTTTCAAGTAAAGTTCTTCTAAATCATTCTAGATCAACTGTAAGAATTTATGAGTGAAATCTATCTGATTATAAATGGAATTATTATAAAGTTATTGTCTTTAGATGGAGATCAATTACTGAAAAATGAATAGTATTTAGCATAATCTTTATTCAAAAAATGATATGGATCTTAAAATAATTCACTATGGATGTTTTGAATTTATTATGCCCTTTCGCTGTTCTGTTCTTAAAAATGAGTAGATGTAAGTTTTTAATTCATATCCTGCTTTGTGTAGTTTTTTATAGGTAAAAATAATGCGAAAAATATCAAAAGAAGGGCTTGTATTGATTAAGCAATTGGAAGGCTTGCGTTTATCAGCTTATGAAGATTCTGGTGGTGTCTGGACAATTGGTTATGGACATACAAGTGCTGCTGGTGCTCCAAGCGTTCACAAAGATATGCAAATTACGGAAAAAGAAGCTGAAAAAATCCTTCGTCAGGACTTGAGGGAGTATGAAGCTGTTGTTGAAAAAGCCGTTACCGTTCCTTTAAACGATGAACAATTCGCGGCATTAGTATCATTTTGCTATAATGTAGGAATCACAGCATTTCGCAGTTCTACACTTTTAAAAAAGCTTAATAAAGGTGAATATGAAGCGATACCAACCGAATTGCAAAAATGGACAAGAGTGGGAGGAAAACGTATCCAAGGTCTTGTCAATCGCCGAGCAACCGAAGCAGGATTGTGGGCAAAAGGAGCTCATGTTGCCCCCAATTATCATGTAGTAGAACCAGAAGGTGTAACAGGTATTTGCAAAGTAGAAGCTCTTGCACCAATCATAGGTTCTTTTTCAGGGCTTGGAGGTCTTTTTGCAGGAAATGGTCCTGTTCAATGGGTTCTAGCAGGCATTATGGTTTTAGCTGCTTGTACAGCTATGATATACATTGCTAAACGTTTTCAGGAACACCGCCTATGATTTTATGGATAAAAAAATATCTGACAATGACGTCAGCGCTCATAGCAGCTTTTCTTATAGCTTTAGTCAAAGCCTTTTTTCTTGGGAAAAAAATTGAGAAGCAAAAGCAAACAAAAGAAGATTTCAAGATAGCGACAACACGGCTTGAGGTAGAAAATGAAATTAATAAGAAAAGTGATGCTGATGTGCGCACTAAGCTTTCTAGCTGGTTGCGCGACGAATGAACGAACTTCTTGTATTGGATGGCTGCCAATTTATTTGAATCGACAAGATATCAATGTCATTAGTTCAAATTTGGCGAGAGATATTTTAAAACATAACGAACAAGGTGAACGTTTATGTGGTTGGAGAGATAAACGGAAAATAAAGTGATAAAGATACAACTCCTCTGAAACATTAATTAATGAAACGATTTGAAAAAGGTGGATATATTCAGACTAAAAGTAAAAGAACTTAAAAGGTTAAAACACTCTGGTGATCGATTGGATTTTATTAGAGTAACGGAGATGTCTGAGTTGAAGCGAAAGGATTCAACAGATTATGTTTGTGTAAAATGATTGAGTCTATTGATGTATTCTATGGGCATCTTTGTTATCCTATCAAAAGAAGATGAGAAAAGATTTTATGGATTGCACTACTATCGTCGTTCAAAGAACTGATCATACACAAAGGTTCTGTTTTCAACAAAAATAACATCTAGAAACTTGCATGCTTGAAGAAAAGCAATCTATGGAGCTATATAATGAATATATGGTAAGGCTTTTATGTGATTTGTAAATGACGTTGCTTCAGCTTCCTAATTATAATAATGATGTTGACGATAAGGAAAATACTTTCGCACTGTATCTGCTTTTTCATGCTAAAGTGGCGGGAAAACATTGTGAATGATCTTGGCTGTTAATTTTTCTATAGGTAAATTCCCTATATGGGAAATGACATGCAACTCCAATTGAGAAAACCAACAACCATTTTTGCTTTTATTTTTTAACTTAGCTTTTTTACTTTCAAAAGTTGCCTAGCAATTTCTTGAAAAATATTGCTTTACTATTTTAAGATAATTTTTTCCTGAAATAAAATCCTTCTTTTAAAATATTACTGTAATATCTTGCAAACTCATGTACTGCTTTTAGAGAAAGTTTGTAATAGGACCGTTTCTTTCACGGCGTTTATTGTGATGTGTATAACGGAAAAGTTAAGAGCGCGTATTATCTTTTCGAACATTCAACCACAATCTTATTTCATCCCAATATTTATCTTGAGAAGATACTTTTATAAAGATACTGATAATCTATAAATCACTCTCCCCTAATTCACCTTCTCACTCATCCTTCCATGCATTGCCCGTCCACCTTTTAAACCACCTTAAATTTTTGATATAGAATTTTTTCTTTAATTTTTATTTTTTATTGAATCATAAAAATGATATGTCTCAATCTCACCTCTATGCATCTTTATACGCTTTGATTCTTATTTCTAAAGCCCAGACATCCTGCATATCGCACTGTTTTTATATTTAATATATATTTCTAGATTTATTCCTAACTTGTTAGAAAAGTTTTTATATTTTGATAGAAATATCTTCTATCAGTTCACTTTTTTCAAAAGATTCTGAAAGGATTCTCAAAAAGTCTGCAAGTTAAAGACTATTTAATACGTATTGTTTCTTTTCTAGAAATCAAAATTGGTGATGCCCCATTCCTTACCAGAAATTGTGTTATTTGCAGAGCAGTCTGTATAAGATGGTGTAACCTCTTTTATGAAATTAACTAAAGTTTTTTGAATTTCTAGCATATTGTTTAAAGACAAAAAACTCCCTTTTAATTTATACAAGCAGCTTAGACATCGGCTGATAATCCTTCCACTTATAAAAATCTTTTCTTTAATAACCCTCAAAACCACAATTAAAGTGGTGAAAGATAAAACAAGATTTTTAGGCGATCATAACGCACAATAAAATAAGACCAGTCTAAATGTTCAATGCTAACACCTGCTAAACAGTGGAAAATAAGTTTTAGCACGCCTTCAAATTGGAAGAGCTTAAGCCCCTGCGCGCTACGATGGGTTTCTACTCTCATCGTACGATTTACATTCCCTCTAAAACTTAATCGCTGTAAATATAAAAATCTTGAAGCCCGTTCTAAATCCGTGAGAGTTTCTGGATCTTGCTGTATTAAACGTTGAAATTCCTCACAACTGCTCATCTAAAATGCTAAATTTTTACAAAAGGACGATAGTGGCGTTGTAACATCCCTAAAAAGTTTACGACATAACCTGAGAGATTATTGCTGATTTCAGGGGATAGAATCAATTTCTGTTCAAAGAAAATATCACTCATACCAACAAAAAGGTTTAGTCTACATGCCATGAGGAATGTCCTCAAATAATTTTGATATTTTTTTGATCGAATTTCTTTTGTCACCAATATCAGCAGCAACTTGTGTGGAATTAACAAAATTATAATTTTTTATCTTAAAATGTATCCATCATTTTTTACATTCTTTCATCTATCTAGCCTTCTTTTCACAGCTTCAAATGATAAAAAGTAACTGCAATGTTAAGTCGTTTTGCATCGAACAAATTTCTCGCAAACTATCCCGATTGGCTAGATGACAATCCATCCTCTATTTAAAGAGAGAAAAACTTTTCTTTTTTATTCAGCGATAAAGTAAATATTATCCAATTACTTATGAGTAGTAATTCGATCAAATGGAAACTGTAATTCTTTCTACTCTAAGTAATCTTGTACCCATTTATATAGGTTTAGGAAAGCGTTCTGTTATGAATATTCATAAAAATGCTTCAAAAATTGATATCAGCAAAACTTCTGTTTAAAAAAGGAAAAGATGTTCTCTTACCTGCTACTGAAGAAACTGTTCAGATTTGTCTTGATGTTGCTGAAGAGCTTCAAAAAACATGAAGTTATCCCAACGCTTACAAGTGTGCCAACAATTCAACTTTGAGATAATAGATCAGTGCTAGAGTTATGCCAATCTCACCAATCTGTTGTTGTCTGTGAAGAGCATAGTATCAAAGGAGAAACTTGGAGATGCAATTGTTAAATCGCTTATGGAACAAAACATTCTATGCCAATTTGTATCATTAGGCCCCCCCACCATCCCCATCTGCAATAAAAACGAACTGGATATTTTAACAAGTTATAAAATCAATCGAGGACGCATAAATAGTGTTAGAAATGACATACTATACAAAAAATATTCAACTGCTTCCTAATATGCTCGCCAGTTCAAAAACATCATAAATCATTGAGGATGCAAGAAAATAAGAAAGAAAAGCACATTAATTCACGCAGTTTTTCTCTCAGTAAACGAGCTTTTTTAAAGATAGTACGGATATTTTTTCATTGCTTAAAAACGTACTCCATAAAAACAATATCATATCCATATAATATATTATCCAATGAACTTAATATAAATAATATATAGATTATAGAAATATTATTTATTAGATACATTTTTATTATAATTATAGATTATAATAAATACATATTGACATTTTTAGTAGTTTTATTTATATACAATAACTAATATTATTCTATATTAAAATAAAACTAAATGGATTTTATAAATTTACGTTTTATGCCAATGTGGAAAAGAAGTAATTAATATATTATATTTTAATGTTTTTTTATATACAGGAGGGAAAAATGCTCACAGCATTATTTATAGCTACTTTTTCTATATCAACAGTTGTTTTACCTTTAATATCAGCGCTTGTTCCTTTTTATCCGTAGAATGAGCTTTTAATAAAGTAAATAAAATATGTATGCAATGTTATTATTGTTTTTTTTCGTGTTTATTATTATTAATAATATTTAATATTACTGTAGTTATTGAGTATTTTCTGTGATTTTATAGAGGAGCTTATTGATATTTTCTATTTAACTTTAACTGTCAACATATTTTTAAAATATATAATTATGCTCCTCTATAAAAATACTTTCTTTTTCTGAAAGAAGTATAACATATTTCTTTCATTGCTTAAAAACATCTATATTTACTAAACTCTTGCGTGTAATATCTTTGATTGTCTGAGTACCAGTCAGTGTCATAGCTACCCGCATTTCATTGGCAAAAAGATCAAGGAGATGCATAACACCTTTCTTACCTGCTGCTGCAAGCGCATAAACAAAAGCACGGCCAATCATAACAGCATCCGCACCTTGTGCTATCATGCGTACAACATCAAGACCAGAACGAACACCAGAATCTGCTAAAATAGTCAAATGATCCTTTACAGCATCTGCAATTTCAGGCAACGCTCGTGCTGTTGATAATACACCATCAAGCTGGCGTCCACCGTGATTGGAAACAACAATACCATCAGCACCAAATCGTACGGCTTCTCGCGCATCTTCTGGATCAAGAATACCTTTCAAAATCATTTTTCCTTTCCAAAAATCGCGAATCCATTGTAGATCATGCCAACCAATTGAGGGATCAAAATTTGCACCAAGCCAACCAACATAATCATCCAATGCAATCTTCTTTTTGAGATAAATGGAAACATTTCCAAGATCATGAGGGCGCCCCATAACACCAACGTTCCAAGCCCAATATGGATGAGTCAAAGCTTGTAAAAAACGACGTAAACCAGCATAAGGACCAGACATACCCGAATGCGCATCACGATAACGTGCACCAGGAATTGGCATATCAACTGTAAAAACCAACGTGCGTACACCAGCCAACCAAGCCCGTTCTAGTGCATCACGCATGAAACCGCGATCTTTGAGAACATAAAGTTGAAACCAAAATGCACCTCCAATCGCTTCTTGCACTTCCGCAATAGGACAAACTGAAACAGAGGATAGTGTAAAAGGAATCCCTTTTGCCACTGCAGCACGCGCTGCTTTTACCTCTCCACGACGTGCATACATGCCCGTTAGCCCAACAGGTGCGAGCACAATCGGTAGACCAAGTGTCTGATCAAAAAGCTTGATTGAAAGATCAACTTCACCAACGTGGCATAGAATCCTTTGACGCAGTGCAAGTGCTTGAAGATCTGTACAATTACGTCGCATCGTTTCTTCAGCATAAGCCCCACCATCAATATAGTGAAAAAGAAAGGGAGGAAGACGACGCTTTGCTGCCTTACGATAATCAAGTGTTGAAGAAATAATCATTGATGGCACCATTGTTTCTAAATGAAAAGAGAAAACATCCTAAAACGCATAAAAGCGAATCCATGTACCTACCTATTCGCTATTCTCCCAAAGCACTCTATTGAATAGATAGAAGCAACAGAGACTGCAACTTTCTAAAAAAACTAATTGATAAAAACAACGTCTTTATTGCTCTTATCCAAATTTAAAATCTCACAGTATGAAGTATCATTAATAACGTATCTACTCATATATTCTTCATGTGCAATTAAAATGTTATACTCTCTTTAAAGCAATCCCTCTTCGAAAGCGATTGCTCCGTAGCTTAATTAGTTATAATTTAAAGTCGCGTCTCTCCCCAAAGATCCTTACATTATCAGTTATTAAGAATATAGAGTGTCATTAAGTATAAATCATCCCCCCCAAAAGATGAAAAAATCCTTTATTAATACTGGAAATAAAGCTGTCGCATACATGCAGAAATCTTCGTATATCAATATTCAAAATTGAGATATTTTACTTATTCATAAAAGTTTATAAAAATATATAGTGCCTAATGCACATAAAGCATAAAAACTTTTAATGTTCATACCAATAGAAACTATTCATATTTAATTGAATAATTTTCTAGCAATATTATATCTTGAGGCTATAAATGAGTTACTAAAATTAGAACAATGTTTATTGAAAATAATTGTTACTAAACTGGAGTAAAAATTTATTTATTAGCTCTATTGAATTTTAGTAACCTATTGATTTATTATAATAGTAAATATGAATAACATATTGAATATAGTAAATTTCTTTCATTGTAAATTTTGTCATGATGAGATAATCAAAACTATTCTTTTGCACAATCATAAATGGATTTCGTATAGATAGAATCTCTTGAAAAAAGAAATAAAAATGCCTCTCATATCCTCTCAAATACAAAGCCCTAATCTTGGAAAATGCATGGCGCCGGTTTTTTAAAGAACAAAAACTTTTCTTTTATTCACAATATATTTCCTGCGTACATGTTATCAAAATTTGTGGTTTCCAACTCATTTAAAATGCTTAGACAACTTTAAACCCTGTGCTTGATAATGTGATCCAACATCATGTCCATAAAGGGTTGAGGGCCGATTAAGCATATGTTCATAGACCAAACGACCAATCATTTGGCCATGCTCTAAGATAAAAGGAACTTCATGGCTTCGCACTTCTAAAACCGCTCTTGCTCCTTTTCCACCCGCTTCCATATGCCCAAATCCTGGATCAAAAAAGCCTGCATAGTGCACCCTAAACTCACCAACTAAAGGATCAAAAGGAGTCATTTCTGCGGCATAAAGCGGAGGCACATGAACAGACTCTCGTGAAACTAAAATGTAAAACTCATCAGGATCAAGAACTAGCTCTCTGTGATCTCGATCAAAAAGAGGTTCCCAAAAATCTAAAACGTGAGCAACGGCGCGTTTATCAATATCAATAACGCTTGTATGATGTTTACCACGATAACCTATAAGCCCGTTTTCATCTCCCTTTAAATTAATGGAAAGTCCAATACCATCAGCACTAATATTAGGAAGATCTTCCGATATCAGTGTTTCTTGCCTTTGCAAAGTGTGCAACTCAATTTCATTTAAATAACTTTGCCCTTTTCTAAACCGAAGCTGTGATAAATGTGAGCCAGTACGTACCAAAATTGGAAATGTTCGTGGACTAACTTCCAAATAAAGTGGACCATGATAACCAGCACAAATTTTATCAAATTCCTGAGCATTATCCGTAATGACACGTGTAAAAACATCTAACCGCCCCGTAGAACTTTTGGGATTGGCAACAGCAGATAAAAATTCTGGTAAAGCTAAAGTTTCCAAAAGAGGAACAATATAAACACACCCCGTTTCTAAAACGGCTCCGTCTTGTAAATCAAACTCATGCAACTTTAACCGTTCAAGCTTATCCAAAACTTTTGCATCAGAACCCGGCATAAAAGAAGCACGTATACGATAAGCTTTCTCCCCTAAACGAAGATCAAGGCTTGCTGGTTGTATTTGAGATCTATCAAATGGATACTGAGCCTTGAGAAAGTTATTATCAATCAAAGCTTGTATATCACTATCTGCTAAAATACCGCTTATACGCGCCATATATTGCCTTCCCTTTTTACTGTATTTCTTTTTGACCTAGATGATCCGTTGGTGCAAGCCATTTTTAAGGTGATAAAAACTATTTTTTTGTTTTTTCAAACTGATTTGTTAACATAAAATAAAATACTTTGAATAATGAAGAACATTTTGCCTCTCTTTAAAAGTAAACAAGAGGTATTGTAAAAATAATATTTTCATGCTCTCTTATTCTTGAATGTCGCGCAAATGGTGTTATCATAATTTCTTATAAACCCTTAAGATTCCTGTTAGAATTTATTATGATTATACGCCATCTTAGCGAAAATATTATTAATCAAATCGCCGCTGGTGAAGTTATTGAACGACCAGCAAATGTTGTCAAAGAACTTGTTGAAAACGCTATTGATGCTGATGCAACGCGCATTGAAATCATTACAGCAAATGGTGGAAAAAATTTTATCAAAGTTAGTGATAATGGTTGTGGGATTCCTGCAGATCAGTTAACTCTAGCAGTTTCTCGCCATTGTACCTCAAAGATTACCGATGATGTACACAATATCTGCTTCCTTGGGTTTAGAGGAGAAGCCCTCCCCTCTATTGGTTCCGTTGCGAAACTTAAACTCACTTCACGAACAAAAAATGCTGAGAGCGCTGCTGAAATTTCCGTTACTGCAGGAAAAATTGTAGGTCCCAAGCCAGCTGCTGCAAATCCTGGAACAATTGTTGAAGTTCGTGATCTTTTCTTTGTCACACCGGCACGATTAAAATTTATGAAAACTGATCGGGCTGAAACAAGTGCTATTAGCGATATGATTAAGCGAATTGCTATCGCATTTCCACATATCCGCTTTTCTCTTTCAGGACTAGACAGAACATCTATAGAACTGTCTGCTACAGAAAATAATACTCAAGGACAATTACAACGTATTACGCAAATTATGGGAAAAGAATTCGCCCCTAATAGCATTGCGCTGAATGCTGAACGCGAAGCAGTGCGCTTAACGGGTTTTGCTTGTTTGCCATCTTTTAACCGAAATAACAGCCTACATCAATTTGCTTATGTTAATGGGCGTCCCGTGCGTGATAAATTTCTATGGAGTGCACTCCGAGGTGCTTATGCTGATGTCATGCCCCGTGATCGTTATCCTGTCGCTATTCTTTTTATTGATCTCCCACCTGCGGAGGTAGATGTTAATGTCCATCCAGCCAAAGCTGATGTACGATTCCGTGACCCAGGATTAATTCGTGGTTTGATCGTTGGAGCTATTCGTGAAGCATTGCAGCAATCTGGTATTCGTCCGACTTCAACCCGTTCTGAAGCAACGCTAGCTGCATTTCAAATACAACAACCATTGGCACAACAACCATCAGGCAATTTTAAGAACACTCACCAGTTCTCTTCTTATAGCCCACAGCCTCATCATTTTACCAGCGCTTCAATGATTCACAAACCCTTAGATATTACTAGTTCTTTTGGTTTAAAAGAAGATGCTACTCCTATTATGGAGGGCTTAAATATACCAAGTGGAGATGCATACATTCCAAGCACGATACCTTCATCAGAAGAGTTATCTTATCCACTAGGAGCGGCCAGAGCACAAATTCATAAAAACTATATTATCGCCCAAACACAAGATAGTTTGATCATTGTCGATCAGCATGCAGCTCATGAACGATTAGTTTATGAAGCACTCAAAAATGCACTTTATTCCAAACCACTTCCTTCACAGTTATTACTTATTCCTGAAATTGTAGAACTCTCTGAAGAGGATGCAACATGCCTTTTAACGCATAAAGATGCTTTGCAAAAATTTGGATTAGGCATAGAACCATTTGGACCAGGAGCAATTGTTGTGCGTGAAACCCCTTCCATGTTAGGAGAGATGAACGTCCAAGCTCTTATTAAAGATCTTGCAGATGAAGCCGCTGAGTATGATACAACAAACAATTTAAAAGCAATGCTTGATTATGTTGCAGCAACGATGGCCTGTCACGGCTCAATACGGTCAGGGCGCCTTTTACGCCCCGAAGAAATGAACACACTATTACGACAAATGGAGGCAATACCTAATACAAGTACATGTAATCATGGACGCCCTACTTATATTGAACTCAAATTGGCAGATATAGAACGGCTTTTTGGCAGAAAATAAGCTCTTCATCATTTTTACAAGAAAAATATTTTAAAATTAACTCTCGACTTTATAATATATTTTATGGCACTTTTCTTGAATCTCTTGTATCAAGTAAAAAGGAGTTATAATGTTTCCCAATGGTGAACGCGAAGCAAAAATTCATTATTCTAATAACGGATATGACATTATAGAATATGGTACCTATACCATTTGTGCTGTTAGCGGGCAAAAAATCCCTATAGATGATTTAAAATATTGGAATCATCACCGCCAAGAAGCATATGCTAGTTGTGAAATATCCTATCAGCGTGAACTTGAGTGCAACCCATATCTCAAGCAATTATTAAAAACAAAAGAAAAATAACCCCTCGAAAGCTACAAATTTAGCCTTTGCCTTTTAGACAAGAAAATTCAAGGGAACGTTTTCTAAAGCGGGTCATGACCTCTTCAAGGACCATACGACAGAAGTCTTTTTGAACAAAATCGACATTCACATCAAAGACAATAAGATTTTTCAAACCTTTTTGCGTGTGAATTGTCTGTATACGGATATAATCTTTAGCTGTTGTTGCTAGCCATAAATTGTGCATTTTAGCCTTTTGTATAAGGCTTTTTAAATTTTTATCTGTGAAAAAATAGTGGTCTGGATATATGTAAGTTTGCACCACATGACCGGACAATTCTTTAATAGATTTAAAAAATTTATCTGGATTGCCAATACCAGCAAATGCCAAAAATGATTTTCCTGAAACCTCATCAGAGGCACTGGCTTTAAGATGAGCACGATATAAAGGCTTTCCAGTACGCGAAACAAGAAAAGCGACATTATCAGGCGCATCGGAATGACCAATCAATAAAACACTATCCATAAAAGAAAACTGCGTTTTTAATGGTACGCGCAAAGGTCCTGCTGGAAAGACAGCTCCATTACCAAAACCGCGCATCGCATCAACAACGAGTAACGCATAATCCATATAAAGACGGCGACTTTGAAATCCGTCATCCATTAAAATAAGATTACATCCCTCTTGTTTAAGCCGTTGTGCTGCTGCATAACGATTAGGTGATACAGCTATAAAAGCATGACGTGCAAGTAAAAGTGCCTCATCTCCGACACTATATGGAGTATCATATTTCTCATTTACAAGATGTACCCCTTTAACTGATCCACCATAACCACGAGATACAATACCAGGTACGAAACCAAGTTCTTTAGCCACTTTTGTAAAAGCAATAACAACCGGCGTTTTACCCGCACCGCCACATGTAAAATTTCCAATACACAAAACTGGCAGATCAATCACGGGAGGCTGTCTTGTCATAAAACGACTTGAAAAATAACCATACCCCCATGAAACTGGAGCTAACACAAAACGCAAAAAGCTTTTATTTTTCCACCAAAAACGAGGGGCGCTAATATGCATATCTACCCTGACGCTGACGTAAACCTGTTTGTATTACAAGGGGTTGTAAAAATGGATCTAAAATCTTTAATGTGCGCTCAAATGCACCTGCCATACCTGTCGCCACTTCATGAGCCTTATCAACCATTTCTTGCCGCAATGTTTCATTTGTTAAAAGCTTATACACCTGAATAGCAAGCTGTTTTGTATCTTGAACCATATATGCTGCATCATGTGTTAGAAATCGTTTGAACATCTCTTGAAAATTTGAAACATGGGGTCCTGTCAAAATAGCGGAACCAAGCAAAGCCAATTCCAATGGATTGTGTCCACCATTTCCACATAAGGATTTACCAACGAAAGAAACTTTCGATAAGCGAAGAAAAAGTCCCATTTCTCCAATGGTATCTCCCCATAAAATATCGGTATTCATGTTTGGAACAGCATCTCTACTCCTACGAATAAAACTTAACCCCTTATTATCGCATTTTCTGATAAGATCTTCTGAACGTTCAGGATGACGAGGCACAATAATTGTTAATAAATCTGGCAAATAATTTTTAACAATTTTATGGACCTCAAAAGCAATCTCCTCTTCCCCTTCATGCGTTGAAACAGCAGCCCAAACTGGGCGATTGCCGATAGCATTACGATAACGTGCAAGCAATTCTTGATTTTCAACCAGAAAAACATCAGCCTTGAGATTACCAGAAAACGTAACAGATTTTACGCCAAGTGTATGGTAATAAGCTACATCTCTTTCATTTTGACCAATCGCCAAATCAATATCCTTAAAAATATGTTTGGCAAGAACACGTCGTTTTTGCCAAGCTTTAAAAGAACGTTCAGACATATGGGCATTAACCAAAATCTGCGGAATACGCATTTTTGCAAGTTCTTTAATACGAAGAGGCCAAATTTCTGATTCACAAATTAAGACGAGATCAGGCTTCCAATGACGAATAAAACGGCGCACTGCAAAATCTAAATCCAAAGGAGCATATTGATGAATCAACCGATGACCAAAATGTTTTTTTACAAGAGTGGAAGATGTCACCGTCCCAGTTGTCATTAATACATTGATTCCTAATGATAAAATATAATCAATAAGTGGAACAAGCGCAAGTGTTTCTCCAACACTTGCTGCATGCAACCAAACTAACGAACCTTGGGGACGGGCATGAGAACTTTTGCCTAAACGCTCTTTTTTGCGACACCACTCTTCTTTTCCACGGATAGAACGAAAAAATAAATAAAAAGGAATAACAGGACATAAGCAAAAACCAATTATTCGATAGGTTAAAAGAGCCGCATGTGCCTTTAATTCTACCATTTAAAATCACCTCATCCAGCTATTTTAAGATATCTATATACTTATTTTGTTAAAAAACTCATCAACACTATTGGGTGCATCAATTATTTTAAATACCATACATATCTTGGATAAAAAACGCTTCCGCCATGAGAAAACTCAATACACAAAGAAAAAAGAAACGTAATTTTATCCCACGTTTTTTCAAAAATCTTCCTATAAGAATAACATATACACATTATTTGAATTCCCTTTAATGAAGTTTTTTCAATTATATCGATTTATCATTTCAATTTGCACCCTATAAAAAATTTACTCAAAAATAACAAAACTACAATTCAGTTGATTATAATTTTGAAAATATAAATGATAAACCTATGACATAGATTGTATCAATTTTTTCAACTCACTGAATAAATACTTCTTATGATTTTAGTGAGACTTTGAATTTTGCACGTTGGTATTTTAGAGAAAAAGCTTATTTTTACATATGTTAGGTATTGTTAATTTTTCAAAAAATAGCCCATATAGACATTACAACCTAATATAAATACAACAAATAAAATGTGTTTAAAAGGAAGCTCAATCTCTATTATTTCATTTCAATAAAATGAATATGTCAAACTAATCTTAAAAAACTTTTGAATAGTATAGAGTCTTCATTTTAAATTGTGATATAATCTCTTAAAGGTAATCTAGAAAAATCTAATCTCGTTTAATAGAGAATTTCTTAAAAGTCTTAAAGCAATTTAAATAAGAATTTTCAAAATTTTAAATCCTCTCTTTTCAGGAGGTCGTATGATATATTATTCCTTTTAAGATTGTATATCATCAACACAAAATGATTAACTTATAGATTGTAGTTTTAAATGAGTACTCAAGAAACCCTTATGAGGTAAGTTAACTTCATAAATCTATCCAGTTTCTCTAAGTTTCTAACGACTTTCATGGTTTCTAAGCTTATAGTAATAACTCGTTGAAAAAGTTCCAATAGATAAATAACGAGTGCTAATAATCTCAACAGAGTAGTAATTGGTATCATTAATAATGCTACTCTTTTTATTAATCTTAACGCATTAGTGTCTCATACCTCATTCAAAAGCAGAGTGACTATTCACAATATAATCATAAACTTCGAGTGATAGCTGTCATGATAATATTGCTGTTGTAAATAGGTTGATAGAAACTGTCTTGCATTTTTATTAAGCGTAAAGATGGTGGTGCAATAATGGATTTATACCTTGCGCGATTAGAAGAAATGGGAGTGATATCGACTGATCAAAACTACTGTGGACCACGGCGTTCGCGGCCTTTTGACCGGCATCGCAGCGGATTTGTTTTAGCGGAGGGCGTAGGTCTGTTCGTTATTGAAAAATTATCTAACGTACTGGCGCGGCAGCGTGAGCCATTGGCCTATTTATTGGGTTACGGCGGTGCACTTTGCGCACAGCATATTGTAGCGCCGCATAAAGATGATCTCGAAATGCAACTGTCGATGGAGCGGGACATCGAATATGCGGATGTTGACCGTACCACTATTGATTTTGTGAATACACATGGGACATCGACAGTACAAAATGATCAGCACGAAGCCAGTGCAATCAGAACGGTTTTTGGCGCGCACAACCCGGCGATTGTGGCGACAAAATCTTGGCACGGGCATCTGATTGCTGCTGCCGGTGCGATGGAAATTTTGGGTGTACTGGTTTCTTTTCGGAACAATGTTTTGCCCAAAATTTTGAATTGTGATGAAATCGATCCTCAATTGCCTGCTGGCATTGCGCTTGTGAGGGAGCATCAGTACCGACCGCTTAAATACGCATTGAAAAACTCTTTTGGCATGGGTGGTGGCGCAAGCAGCTTGGTTTTAGGGAATCCACAATATCTGTAAGGGACACCTCATGCTAACAATATATTCTTTATTAGAAAGAAACTGGCAAGTGATTTGTCATCACAGTCATTATTCGGCAGAGGGTGTCACCATGATGACAAAAGGGTGTGCAGATACCGTAGTTAGATATTTTCGTGATCGCCCGCAAAAGGAGAAAAATAAGTTGTTTGTTTTTGTTATTAGAAATAATTTCGAAGGTCTAATCAGCTATTTTGTTGCGTCTGTGCTAAAATTGAAAGCTTGGATCGTCAGTATTCATGATTTAGACATTGTTGATATGCTGGTTGATGCCAATTGCATTGCGGCTGTTGTAATAAGCCATGAAGTTAGGAATATTAGTATCATCAGTCACCGGATTAATATCGCGTTTGATCACTGTTTTTCAACTGTGAACGAAAATCTGGCTGATTTTACAGCATATCCGTGCGCGCATTTCTATTTTTGTACCTCCAGAACAACCAGTAAGCCCAAGTTGATTCAATATCATGAAAATATTCTGATTGAGAATGCCCTCGCGGTGAGCCAATCTCTTGGACTAAGTAATGAAGATTGCTCATTGTGTTATTTCCCCGTGCAGTATATGTATGGTCTCTCTACTATGCTATGTGCCTTCTTATTGGATAGCAAACTGGTATTTGAAAAATTTCAAATAAGTAATTTCAAATAAGTAATATTGGTGAACTCGTTTCGCACTATAGCATTACCAACTTGCCTTTAATCGGTGACTGGATGCTGGCAGTAAGCGACATTTTTACCAAAAGCCGAATCCATGTGCAAAATATCTTGAATGCATCCGACCGTTTGCTCACCGTACAAGCATCGGGTATCCTCTCATCATGTACGACGTTATGGAATAACTTCGGTCAGACCGAATCCGGACCGCGCTTGTTTAATAATAAGATCTGCTCGCTACGCGATATTGAAAGAACCAGTAAATATGGCGTTGTAGCGCCGGGTAAGGCTTTGGTGAGTGATATAAAAATTGATTTGCGCCCCATTGATCGGGCGGATTCTTCTGATTCAGTGCGCCGTATGTTTTATAAAACGCCTTTCGCGTGTGATGGTTATGTTGATAGTTCCTTGAAATTAAAGCCGCGTGATGAATGGTTTGATTCCGGCGACCTGTTTGTTAAAGATGAATCCGAATGCTATTACTGGATAGCCAGAGCCGTTAATGAGTTTAAACACAATGGTAAGTTTATCTCAGTTCAACTGATTTCAAATGACATTATTAAGTGTGCTGGATGTTTAAGACATTACTTTTCAAAAGCACAGAACGGAGATCTTTATCTCAACCTTGATATGTCGGCAAATAGTGAGCAGGTTAAAGCCATTACTAAACTATTGACTGATAAATGGTATCAGTATGCATTTAAAGTAAATATCAGAAAAGTTGCCACGACAAATACAGGGAAAATAAAATGTACCATGTAGATAAAGCTCATGATATGAGCAGAGTGTATGTTAATCGTCGTGCAAACAATTATCTGTGCATTGTGAGCCATTCTTTTTATACCTATTTTTTAGCTATTGATAGGCTTCATCGTTATTTGCCTGTATCGACGAGACGTACATCGAGAATGATATTGCAACGTGAAATGGCGAAGGTGCTTTTTGTCGATATATTTAAACGGATTTTGCCAGATGTAAAGATGTCACACAGTTCTGTGAGCCATGGACGGAGTAAAAGTATTATGTTGCTTAATAATGATCCGCGGATTCAGTCTGTCGGGGTTGATATCGAATTTATTGAGGAAAAAAAACTACCGAGACCATTTATGCTAGATTACTGTGAAAAATGCGCGGACTTTCCAGCAGGGCAGGTGCTGGATAATCGGCTATGCACCACAATATTTAGCTGCATGGAGAGCTTGTATAAGGCATTATGCGCCATCTCGGCGTGCACTTTTGATATAAATGATTATTTTTTAGTTGAATATGACAGGACGCGATGTGTTTTTAGGTACGTTGGGAATATATTTGCGTTTAAAGGGATGACGTTTATTTGTAACTGCTATTATCTTTGTCAATCTGTGATAACCGTTGTTTTGTTGGATGCATATTTGCAATCAATTATTTTAGATGACCTCTTATATGAGGACGTAACCGTTTCTATACCCAGTTAGTTTTTAACGAGTTTATGGCAATGCCATAACTAGCTTCATTTAGAGGAATATGTGATGAATGATTTATTGGTAAATATCACCCCTAAGCACTATGAAAGGTATGCTACTGAAGGTACATCATCGTGGAATGCGTATTTGATGGAAAGAATTCTGGAAGAAGCATCTGGTGTTACTTCTGCGAAGAAAAAAATTCTCGATATTGGCATGGGAACTGGCCACATGCTTTTCAAGCTTTACCGCTCCCAAAAACTCACAGATTATTCCTTTTACGGGGTTGATATCGATCCCCGTATGGTTCAGTTTTGTGTTAAAAAATGTACCGAGTTAAAATACCAGCATGCATTCAACATTATTGAAGCCAGTGTCAGCAATTTACCGTTTCCCGATAACTCCTTTTCAATGATTTATGCACGTTCCGTAATTCATCACTGGGCTGAACCTAAAAAAGGATTACAGGAATTGTGCCGTGTTTTAGACCGCGGCGGTCGTATTATCATCCATGACCCCCTAGCTGATGCAGAAGAAACAGCACTGGGTATTTTTAACCAATCACGTCGTGAATGCGGTGTGGCAGCTATGTCCACAGAAGAAAAATTTACATTATCCGGTATCACCAATCTTTTATATGGCTGCGATCTTAGTGAGATGAGCTGGACAGTGAGACGTGGAGAAGGTCTAGCAGCTCTGGGTTGTGCAATTTTCATTAAAAAGGTCTGAGTTATCATGGATTATTTCTGTGCTGAAATGTATGCAAAAATGCAACCACGTATAACGGCAATAACTGGCTGCCATGCACTCGATTACATTGCTTTCCGCGATTCGGTTAGGATAAGTACACGCGTTTATTCGACCACTGGTGATAGTGGTTCTTTGACTCAAGTGGACTCTGCGGGTGAACACTTACCAATGCTGATTAGTGCTACAAGCGGCATCACTGGGGCGATGAAAATGGCCAACGTTCGTTTAAAATTCTGTAAGGAAGGGATCAGCTCATCAGAGCGCAATTTAATTCGTAACCTGCGCGCGCGGCAGGTTTTTTCCCCAGGGGATATTGTTGGCAACCTGTTTACGATTAATCTTTTTTCATCTTTACACTACTTGGCGTGTGAAATTTTAAAAAATTGCCGTGCACATGTTGTGCCGGTTGGCGATATTGCTCTGCTGCTGAAGAGTCATTTCGAGTTTCTGGCTAAAATACGGCTCTCGGTACTGTTTGGTGTGCCCAGCACCATCGTTCAGTTCGTTGAAGCCATGCTCAGCCTTGGGGTTCCACTGGCAATTAAAAAGTGGTCTTTACCGGTGAATCGATGCTGAGCGTGCATGAAAACTATCTGCGCGAGATGCTGGGCGCCGATCTGCGGATAATTGGTTTATATGGTTTGTCGGAGTGCGGTTTCATTGGTATGTCCGCCGAAGGGCGGCTTAATCGGTACCAGCTCTTCAGCGATGATTTCTTCTTTGAATATGAAGATAAGAGAGGGCTGCTAGTGACATCACTGGATCCCGATGCCTCGCGCAAACTTATCAGATATTCCGTGGGCGATATAGGCACATTATCCGTTGAAAATGGTGACCTCTATTTTGAAGGTATTAAACGCAATGCCATTGATTTTAATTTCATGGGAAATTTGATTAGCCATGAAAAAATATTCAAAATTATTAATCGACGGTTGCCCGATGTAATTGTTCAAATTGTATTGTCTTTATCCGCGGATAGACAAGAGATTATGGATATTAAAATCTGCTGCGAAGTATTTCACGACCTTGATTTGTCCGAACTAACTGAGGAAATCTATCATTTGCCGGATATTTATGAAGCCTATATGAAAAAGCGCGGGCGTATTAATCTCACCCTCGTCGAATATAGCGATTTGCTTTTCTCATCCAGAGGGAAATGCCTGCTAGTTTATGACGCAAGGGAGTCCTGTAATGCAACTTGATAATTTGTGTAATGAAATTGTATCAGGGAATTCGCATACGATAAATGTCAACATCAGGTTTTATAGCGTGTCACCGGAGCAGCAGGAGTAAATCATGTCAGATGATGTTATTGATAATTATGATTTAGATAATAACGCATTGTTTATTCGTGGATGTAATTTGATTGATATTGCCGATGAAAACCGTTATTTGCAGAACGCATGGTTTGTACTGACCGGCAACCTTTTTAATGAAGAACAGATGGATCTGCTGATTCAGAATACTAACGCCGAACTGCAAAAGACGGATCCTACAGCCAAACTGCAAGCGATGCATCAACTGATCAATGTATTGCCATCTTTGAGTTTAACGCAGCGATTTATGATGTTATTATCGCAAGTTGAGGTTTCGGCGGCTCAGGGTAAGGTCATGGCTCTCGTAAGCGACGGTGGTTGTCTTAAAATTATCTTGCTGATGCCATGGATTATTGCATTGGCGTGCTCTTCCCAACAGTTTTCCGATTTGCCGGCGATCGAAAATTGCAATACCTTGGAGCTTGCTTTTTGGTTAAGATTAACTAGCAAGGAAGCTTCTTCCGACTGGGATATTGATATGCTTTGCGGGTGCATGTCTCTACTGCTGGGCGGGTTTGGTATTGTGACACCCACAACCACCATGGTAAGATTTATTGCCAGTATCAAGAGCGACGTCATTTCTGCACTAATCGGTGGGTTTTGTGCCATTGTCCCCGGGCATATGGGAGCCTGCAAATATGCTACCATGCGACTTTCTGGTATCCTCCATGAGATTGAAGCCGGGAATCTTAAGGCGGCAGTAACGCATTGTTGCAAAGACAAACCCTGGCCAAGGTTTGGTCACCCGATTATGCAATGGGATGTCCGGGTTTATTTCTTTTTTTCACGCTTTCAGGTGCCTATGTGCCCCTTCAGTTCGCTTGTGCGCTCTATTTCGGACAATACAGGACTGCAACCCAATGTCGATTTTCTAATTGCAAGCATCATGAGCAAACATCGGGCTTCTCCTGAGTTGGGATTGTTGGCTTTTTTCGTTTGTCGTATGCCGATACTTCTCGCGCACTATCAAGCGCGGTTTAGCGCTCATTCCTTCGGTTTATCATCAAAGGATTTAAGAAAAAAATATAAAAAGGTCCCCAAATTATGGCTATAAAGCATCGCACCGAGCCAAATTTCTTGGGTATATGTCAGAGTATCACCTTAACCACACCGATGCGTGCTTGCGGGCAAATCGATATTTCTCACTGGGAGTTAGCCCATAACTATTTGAAACAGGGCTTGTTACTCTAAGCCTTGCATCAGTTTTCAGTTCGATTCGCCACCATGGAGGCTAAAAACTCGGATCTCACTTATCGCTATCTCCCTGTTATGGTTGAACAGTTTTTCTCTACCACCCATTTTTATAGCGATCGATTATGCGTTGAAGGACATATTGAACGCATTAATGAGGCCTACCGTATTCACTGTAAGGCTAGCACATATGACAATGGAAAGGCCGTTTTTGCGCAGGTAATCATCATGGTCAGTAAAGTCTACTTCCTTGGCTCGTGTTCTCAGAAAGTCGCTCTTCCATTACTAGGCGATTTATGTAAGATTTCCTCCATAACCGGAGATTCTTGTACTTTTTCCTTTAATGCGCATCACCCGCTTTTTGAGGAACATTTCCCCTCCCGCGCCGTATGTCCTGGTTCACTATTGATTGAGATGGTTCTGGCTTTAGCCACGCAGGATAGGACGAAAAATATCGCATCTGTTGCGCTGAAAAAAGTAAAGTTCATTGAAGCAGTTTATCCGGGAGATACCTATCAGTTGACCATTAAACAGGATACAGAGTGTGAACCGGGTGGCGTTTTTTATATTCATACGGAAACTAAAAAACGAAGCACTTGCGGTAAGTTTTCTATCAAATATAAAAAGGAGGATGCACCATGTTTAACATAATAATCTCTTTTATTCCGTGGAGTATTTACTCCTGGGTTATCAATGGAAACGTTTTAACTCTGGTCGAACGCTCTCTCATCTTAACTGTGATTTTATTGTTCATTATTGCTGTGAATATTAAAATTATCCGACAGGGAGAACCCGTGATGATTACTAACATTCTGACATTTATTGTCCTGTTTGTTAATTATTTCGCTGGATGGTCTACACTTTTACTGAACTACCCCACAGTTTTTTGCTATCTGTCACTTGCTCTGGTTTCATTGATTAGCTTGCTGGTAAAGAAACCCTTTACCATTTTTTATGCCAGTGCTAGTGTTTCTGAAGAAAAACGCAAACATATCCTATTTTATCTCATCAATAAATATATTACATGTATTTGGGTAATCATCTTTTTTGCCAATGGTCTTCTAGTGGCTTTTTTTACATGGACCCCCCAGATTTGGTTAATCACTATGGGTTTAATTTGTGCTGGTATTCTTTTTTCTAAATATCTTCCTAACATCATGCAATATTTTTATCGCATCAAACATCATGGAGCATAATATGTCATTGTTTAACATTCTGACCGGAACCCCTTTATGGGCTTGGATTTTGCTTATTTTTCTCATCGCGAGGGGAATAATCGCATTGAAAGATAGGGAAACGAAGGTTTACCGCCTTTTTCTCTTGCCGTTAGTCTTTCTTTTTTTGGGCGCAAGCGATGTGATTAACCAGCTGGCCTTCCCGCGCTGGGGAGCAGTCTCAATGTTGGCAGGGCTGATGATCGGCTTTGGCGTTGGATGGTTGCTCTGGCGTGCTACTGCGCGTTTAAAAATCAAAGAGGGAACGGATTTCATTATTCTGCCTGGTACGCCGTTGACGCTGACATTTATTCTTATCGCTTTTGTCATCAAATTCACATTGATTGTTTTTCTCAAGGTTGTACCTGATTTGAAATATGCATTTGATTTTAACCTTCTTTTTGGTCTTTTAAGTGGGTTTACTGGTGGTGTGTTGTGGGGCGGCACATTAAATTTATATATAGCATTTCGAAAGAATCCAAATTAATCCCTATACCATTAGCTGTGGGTGCTTCCCATTAGAACTATCTCAATAGAAGCTTATTCCTAACAACAACGCTGCATACAAATGCAGCGTTGCCTCGTAGTTTCAGATTTTTTTATCCCAGCGCGTGAATAGGTGAGGGAAGTGATATATCTGACTATGCCCCTTGGGGGAAGAGCGAGCCTAAAGGTTTAGAATGCTATGAGTTTGAGCTATCTGGACTTTGAGCAGATGGTTTATCGCTCATGGGAAATCATTTTGTTTTACGATTCAAAAAGAGGATAGTGATGGTCTCATTGGCGTAGGTGGGCAAGAAAACTGTTAGCTTGGCAATGCGTCAACAATTTGTAGAACTATGTTGTGGAACCCCTACGCAAAGCGGTTGCTATGATGGCATGATGCTTTTGTCAAGCATTATGATATGGTAGGAACCGGTGTTTAAGGGTGCAACTGCGGTCACTGTACGATCCAGTAGCATTACGTCTGAGTATTTAGGAGCGGTAGACTCTGTACAGGCTACGCGTACGATATGTGAAGCACGCTTGTGGGAATTAGTGTGCCATTATTACGTTGTGCATGCAACCCTCTAGCTAGTACTTCATTGGTAAGGTTGTTTTTTGAAGCTGATTAATTATCTGTGTGTTTTTTAAGAGAACGTTAGCACTGATGTATCGCGTGCCGTACCAAGAAATCTTCCAAAAAATTTTATTAAAAATACTAAAAATATATGTGCAAGATGAACAAATGCTTGCTGAGGATATAGTATCAACGACTGTAGCTGCTTAAGGGCACATAATCTTGGGGGGCATAATGTTGTACAAAAAATCATGAAGTCCAAAAAACTCGTAAAGGTGCATTGCACTTCTCCTTTGAGAATTTGGCATCTCCTTTTAGCTTAATACGTTCTCATTATGATATAAACCCCTTAGTTCTCCTGAATACCCGTTTGTCACGCGTTTTTCTGCTGATGCTCAAGAGATCTTTCGTGAGTGGATGCAAAAGATTTTTAAAAAAGCTAAAGAGAATAACCTTTCTGAAAGCTTACAAGCGCATCTTTTAAAAATGCCAAAGACCATAGCAAGCCTTGCGTTGATTTTTGAATTAACCGAAGGGGGACGTTTTGAAATCAATAAAGATGCCCTTCAAACAGCCTTGCGATGGGAAAAATATCTGTTAAGTCATGCCAAACGTCTTTATGCGGCGGGGGATACAGTAACAGCAGAGCGTGCAAAATTGATTGTTGAACGCTGTGATCATTTACCCGATGTTTTTACTTTACGCGATATTCATCAAAGAAATTGGACTTCTTTAAAAGATAATCAAAGCGTTAAACAAGCTATAGAGCTTTTATGCCATTGTAACTATATTCGTGAAATCTCTGGAGATAATACCCCTAAAAGCGGTCGACCTACCATACGTTATGAATGGCACCCTTTCGTTAAAAACAACAGCATCAAACAATGAAGTCATTGTAATCTTTTGTTATCCTTAAAACGTTCAAAGATCTTATTGTACCAACAGAGGATTTACGAATTATCTTTGAGGGTTTTTGTTTTATAATTTTTTAAAGAAGAGACATAAAGAGGTCCTTTTAAACCTTGTGTCTAAAGATATCCGAAACACAACCTCTATAGGTTTTGACGGGGTTTTGGGTTTTGACGGTTGCCCCTTTTAGATAAAAAAACGATAAAAATTAAAAACATTATTTTTCAATGTGTTAATATTTTATAGATCTTAAAAAAACAACCAATATTAATAACACAACCTCTAAATTCAATCAATAATATACATTTTGTAGGGATTTTGACGATTTTTACACCTTCAAAACCTATCTATAAATTCATCAAAATACTCATTCTGATATTTTAAAGAACCTAGTTCATTTATCTTGATTAACCCGTGAAATGAATAGCAAATTTTACTATTCTGCTGATCTTACGCTGTGTCATGGACTGTTGATAAGCAGCCTTTATGAAATTTATTTGAAAAAATATCGGCTTTTTTAGCAGTTTTTTCCCATTTTTATCGTTATTTGCTTTAAATGCATTTTATTTAATTCGTTTTGATTCTTTTGATGATTATTGATCATATCATAAGGCAAGGGATTTTTATTACAATATGCTGCAATCTGTTAACTCTGATAATAAACACGTCACTTTACGCTCTCTGTTGGAATATTATCGTCAACAAGCTAAATCACTTCGTGAATTAGGAACATGGTTTGAAAACCTTGTCATGGCTTATTTGACAAAAGACCCTCTTCATTATGGACGCTACGAAAAAGTTCAAACCTATTATGAATGGGCGCAAGAGCATGAAGGTTGGAATAAAAATGATATCGGCATTGATCTGGTTGCTAAGCTTCGTCATCAAGAGGGCTATGTCGCTATTCAGTGTAAATGTTATAAAGCAGATCATCAGATCAGTAAAAAGGATATTGATAGCTTTATCGCTGCCTCTGGAAAAGACATCTTTAAATATCGTCTTCTCGTTGACAGCACGGAAGTGGAATTAAGTGACAATGTGAATGCTATGATTAAAGGACAAGCGATACCCGTTTATCGTATTGACCTTCGTCATATGGAAAACAGTCGGATAGATTGGCAAATCTATGCAACCAAAAAAGAAGTTCTTCTTAAGTCAACAAAAGAACCTCGTCCCCATCAAGAAGAAGCCATCAAGAAAGTCTGTGAAGGTTTAAAAGAAGCAGATCGTGGCAAGCTGATTATGGCATGTGGTACGGGGAAGACTTTCACCAGTTTGAAGATAGCAGAAACCCTTGCTGGGAAAGGCAAGCGTGTTTTGTTTCTGGTACCTTCTCTGGCTTTAGTCTCGCAAACAATCCGTGAATGGACAGCCGATGCACAAGTCCCGTTGCGTTCCTTTGCCGTGTGTTCTGATACGAAAGTAGGCAAGCGCCGTAAAAATCAAGATGATATTGTTGGCATGGAAACATCAGATCTTGTTCTCCCTGCTACCACGGATGCACAAGCCCTTGCTAAAGAAGCTTGTGAATCCCTAGCAGATGCAATGACCGTGGTCTTTTCAACTTATCATTCTATCCAAGTGATTTCGGATGCACAAAAAGAGCATGGTTTACCCGAATTTGATCTGATCATCTGTGATGAAGCCCATAGAACAACTGGGGCTTCATTGGGAAGTGAAGACAATGAATCTGAATTTATCAAGGTTCACGATAACAGCATCATTCGGGGCAAAAAACGTCTGTATATGACAGCAACGCCGCGTATCTTTAGTGACACTGCTAAAAGGCGAGCGGATGAGATCAATGCTGTTTTGGCATCTATGGACGATGAAACCCTTTATGGCAAACAACTTCATCATTATACCTTCGCGGAAGCTGTCGATAATGAACTGTTAACTCCTTACAAGATTGTGGTCTTGGG
>NZ_JBHIRD010000017.1:0-34567 GCF_042196905.1 Bartonella sp. AA89HNZF | reverse complement strand
TCTTTAAAGAATTAATGATTTTTGCGATCTTTTTTAGAAACCAGCGTAATGAGGGAGAAAGTATGCCGTGAGAAAAAAAGGGGAAGCTTTTTGCTTTTGCAGCCATTGGTCTTGATGTTTGAACGGAAACTGGCAGTGGCAAGGGGAAGGCCATAGAGTACGTGATCACTAAATTTTATCCCGTTATAGGAATATTAGGTTTTATAAGCTATAGAGAAGGCTATACCGAGGGGAGGGGGCTCTTAAGTCTTAAAGAGAAGATTGGATAATCTTCAGAGCACAAAATTATATGTCTACTAGAAAAAATAAGGGCGTTCTTGTATCTCATGTGCTTTTTATTCCACACCGTTCCAAAGCTAGTATCTCTAGCCTCAGTACAATGAGGTACAAATCAGATGATTTCTTACCCTACCTTAAATACACTTTTGTGAAAATTACTTTAAAGGTCGTGTGTTAGCTTATGCAAAATCTTTTATGGAAAGAGCTTATTGCTCTAAGAGCAAGGAAAAAAACGTATAAGGTTCCAGTGATAATGAAGAACTTATCGATGAAGTTTATAATCTTATCTTATTTAATTTATACTAAATCACCATCAAGCTCTATAGGATATTCAGACGTTTGAAAAAAGGATTTTATTTTTTCAGAGCTTGAGGAGCGAATAAATTGAGATTTCTGCATAAAGCAAACATGGAAAAATTGTGATTTATTGATAATGTCTTTTATCAGATAAGAGGATGAGAGCGATGAGAAAAGGGAATTTCTTTCAATATCGTAACGTGAATCAATAAACAATAAAACGCCAACACCGTTCTCAAATTGATTGACTATAATGAGTTGAATATCTGTAGCCGAAAGAGTGCAACCTTGAAGATTTAAGACATTTGTAAAATCGTGTACAGAAATTGAAGTTTCTATAAATATTATAAAAAATTGCTGTTCTTCCTTTCAGGTGTAAGGTATGGCCATGATAGCCACAATCGCATGATTGATCATATGCAATATGAACAACATCACCTGTGGCGTGCTCAAGTAATGGTGCATCTTCAGAATAAAAAACAGAGACAATTAATTCATCATTTTTAGAACTTGAATTGACTTGAATGTCATCATAAAGATCATTAATGTCACCATCAATCTTGGCTATAGTAGTAAGAATAGTGCTATTTTTTATACGAACTATCTTATTATAAAATTATGTAGGGTAGGAGAAGAACGTATAGGTATCTAATTTACACGCATAAAGGCTTTTCAGGGATTAAATCTAAACTCAGATTTTCTCTCTTTACAGAGTCAGAACTGTATTTTATCATAATGACTAGCTTCTCTATCATAATATTTCTTCACGAGAGCTTTCCAAAAATAGTACACCAGCTAGTTTGTTCTTAAAAAAATAATCAAGGCAATACTTTCGCACCACCCTCATTCGCTGTCTTTAAGGGTGCCTTTTGCATTTACAGAAATTTCCCACTGACTTTAGAAGCGGAGCCTAGAAAAGTGGGGAAGAGGAGAACCATAGGGTGCTGTGACTACTCATGTTGTCATGCTATAGAAATATTTGGTTTTGTAGGGTAGCAGCAGCCCCCCTTTAATGCTTTTTAGGCATTAAAAATGGCATGAGAAAATGCTGGTAGTTGTGATATGTTTTTTCTAAAGTTTTTTAATTATGGCTGATCCATGAGCTCTAAGATATACATTGAGAGAGAATGGGCGGCATTAAAAGTTAAATGCGCATGGTGAGGTTTGAGATTGATTAGTTTAAAATCCTTTTCTGAGCGGCCGTGCGCTGCACTTTTCTTGTTTCTTAAACTCATAGTACCATCTACAATTTGATACAGACCGGATGCGATCATTTTTAAGTCATTTTCATCTAGATCTTGATTTTTTAAGTTTTCTTTCTTCATATCTTCGGGATGGATCTTAGCTTTCTTAACGACTTGTTTCCATAAAACGGGCAGCGTATTACGGGCGTTTTCTTCATATGAGATAGAATGGTGGTCGAGATAAGCTTTGCAAGAAGCTTCCAATAGATTTGCTGCAAATAGAACCGCCTCCTTTGGATCTTTTTCTATATTTTCTAATGCCCTTTTTATTTCGATTTCTACTGCTGAAAGTCCTTTCTCTGTAATACGTTTTTGTAGCTCTTCTGTAGAGAGGAGACCAGCTTTTTGCAATTCTTGTGTGGAGGTCAGCTCCTTCTTGATAATATATCCTCCACGCTGATATTCTAATCTATCTTTCTTTAACGTTTCTAAAACTTTACGTTGGTCTTCTTTTAACTGTAGAGTTTTTTTGTATAACGATGAATTCAATCCGGTAGGGTCTGGATCATAATATTCTTTTTCCATAAAATCACTAAGCAGGTTACCAAGGACTTCAAGTGGTTCTTCGCATTGAGAATTGATTACACGTAGCCACACTTTAACTTTTTGGATTTTTGTACCTTCTGGAATTTCAGAAGGAGCAAATGATGCAATAAACAATTCATCTAACTCGTTATGCGTATAATGGTACGCAAACATTGGAGGAAGTAGTCCAATGATTGCAGGAGGAATTTTGTTTTTTTGAGATATTTTTTGCGGGGATGATAATTGCATTTTATGGCTTTATAATATCAAAAAGTGGTGTGTGGAGTGGTTTTTAGAGTATGATTTTATTGGCTTGACCTTGCATAGAAAGTCGCGCAACAATTTTGTGGCTTATATAAGATTTTTGAAAGGGAAATGCCATATTGTGTTTTAATTTTTTTCTCCTTTCACTGTTATAGCAGTGCAGCAGTGAAGGGGGGGTGAATAATGTGTGATAATTCGAAAAATATAGAATGAGAACAGAAGTATAATTTTGTATTATCGTAACTGCAATAGCATTCTTTATTGGCAGATTGTTTATTGGAGAGAAGGAAGCAGGCAATGCGCATAATCCCTGAACGGAAGGTTTTGTGACAAGAATTTCAACAATAGTATGTTAGAAAAAAATGTTGCGTGTGTTCTTTGCTTGTCAAAAAGAGCAGATGGGGCGCTTTATTCGCATAACCAGTAAAGAGCTCAAGTGGGACAAGAGAGAAGTTTAGCAATCTCGTTTATCTCGTCAAGTTTATTGCTTTCACTAAAAATGCTATTTTATGATATCCGCTGTTAATCTTGCATACTTGCTAAAGAAGAAATATAAACAATTATCGTCTCTGTAAGGGAGCTTTAAGCAATGAAATTAGGCGTAAAAAAGCTCTGAAAAGCTTCTTTTGCCGTAAAACTTACAAGAAAAATTTAAAGGTAGGGAAATCTAAAAGCACACTGTAAAAATCAAAAAAACAATTTTTTTAAAGATGGTTTCCCGTATGTCATTGTGTATTACGATTTTCAATGTTTTAAAAACTTCTCCCTCAAAGAGGAAAGCCTTTGTTCTTAAAGCGGGGGAGATTTGTTATAACAGTTAACAACAAAATAGAGAGAAGATGCTGTTTTACCAGCTGTTTTTGTTGCTTTATTCACTTAATCTCGTTGCAATTACCAAACCATAGTGATCAAAGAAGTGTGATATAGGGTGAATGAAATAACTTGGTTTGAAAGTGCGGTGCGATTTTCCACACCGCGATGTGTCGTGAAAAGTGATCAGCATTGGGGGCTGGGCGGCGTGTTCTATACTGGTGTTGTAGGGGCGTTTGTTAGTGCGTTTATGGGATCTTGGATTGAAAATCATGTTGTCCTCTGTGGACACCTCCAAAGATACCATTTAGAAAATCCCATATTTCAATGGGTTTTTAGAGGTGTCTCATAGAACAAAGGGCTCATAAAATTACAAACGCTGTCTGTTATCAGTGGTGTCCGATTTTAGAGTTTAAGGAGCTTGTCGGTTTAACGCTCTTTTATAGAATGATGAAGGCTGGGGCAAAGGTTCTAGCGCATTGGTATTCCTTAACAGTGGTAAAGGCTGTATAATTTTATACACCGTTGCAAATGTTATGGATAGGGCGTTCATACAAAAGCATATCATAAATCGGAATTTTTCTCTTGAGGCGATAAGAAGAGGGCTAGGCAAAACAGTAAAAATGTAGCGATAGAGAAGAGGAAGAATATGAGATATGTTTGACTTAAGGAAAGGTGTTGCTCTGTTAACGAATGTAGCAGAAAGCCAGCAAATACACCCCCTAAGGCTCCACCTATTTGCTGTAATATGCGTGTGATAACGGCTGTATCTTTGACGTATAAACTGTTGACATATTGGATGGGAGCAGACAAACATACAATGGTGGCGATGCCAAGCCCTACGCCTCTTAGCAAGAATCCAAGTCCATCCATGCTTATATTATAGCCGAAGCATAATAACCCAAAGCTTGATATCACCAAACCAATTCCTATCATGAAAAAGGGAGATTTTTCTTTCCACTTTTGGTAAATAAATTTCCTTCCAATCCATGCACCCACTCCTTGCAGAGCTAGGACTGCACCGATGATGAGAAGGCTATTTTCATGGGCTTGTTCCATGGCAATGGCTAGTGGGAAATAAACGAGGAAACTATAAAAAAGAAATGAAGCAACAAGCCCCATGATCATGAGCAATGTATAGCGCGCATTTTTAAATCCGCTAAAGACGATTAATTTGTTTTTTGCTTTCTGATTAGAAACAATGAATAATATGAGAGATATCACTGCTATAAGTGCTAGGATAAAGAGGGCGTTGTGGTTATTTATATTTCTGGCTTCTGTGAGGTAAAAAAACGAGAGAAGCGATATAGAAAATGCTAAAAATGCAAATAAGTTAAATTTTGTTTTTGTTGTTTCGTTGCTCTTTAAATGTTTTGCTCCAAGGGTGAGTGCCAATAAAATAAGCGGAATATTGATAAAAAATAACAAACGCCAAGACACATACTGAGCAAATGAAGCTCCTACAAGCGGTCCAAAGGCAGGAGCAAAAACCGTTGGTACGGCTATGGTGCCCATGGCTTGGCGCACTCGTGTCTGCCCAAATTGTAACGCAATAATGGTTTGGCTAAGGGGCAGCAAAAGGCCTGTCCCGAACCCTTGAATAATACGGGCAGATATAATGGTTGGAAAATTATAGCTTAATCCTACCCCCAGTGAGCCAAGCATAAAAATGAAGCTTGCAAGGAGCCAAGTTCTTTTTATACCTATTCTTCCTTGCACAAAAGCGGACATCAGCAGTCCTGGAACGGTGGCTAGAAAATAGGACGTGACAACCCATTGTATATTATTTCCTTCCACGGAAAAATAACGCGCAAGGTCAGGAAGGATGACATTGACAATGCTCCCGTCTAGTAGAGGAAGTATGCTGGAAATAATGACGGTATATATGACATATTTTTCTGATTTGGTATAGGAATCTACCTTTTGCATGATCATGCTCCCTACAGATATTATTTTAGATATGGGGCCTGCGTCATAAATTACAGAGCTCTAAGAATGAACACGCATTTGTGATATCTGCAATTTTGATATTGGAATGAATGTGATTGGAAGTGCTGATGGTCCCCTTGTGTATAACCCGCCTTTTTCTCTAGAATTAAGCCATCAGTTAAGCTGATGTCAATGAGTTTATCGAGGAGTCTATTCGCTGTCAATTCAATCTGTATGAGAGCAAAAGCAGAACCTAGACGTGCATACCTGCTCCATTTGCATTTATTATTTAACATGGAAAATGTTAAAATCTTTATAAATCAAATTATTGACTTAAAAATCCAATGTTTGTTTATATATCATTTTTTATGATTAAATGATTATTTGGGTGTCAAATGTATTTTCAATAGTTTATAATTTTCTTTTATTAAATATGCTGCCCTTTCTGAAAAATGTTCGACAATCTCTTGATTGTTTAATAAAAATTAAAATCGGTTATAAGGAAGAGTTTGAAAATTATAGAGTAGGAAAAAGTTGCATTTTATAAACAACAAGGGAGGGTTGTTTCCATAACCCAAACATTTTTTCAAGTTGTTATGGTATCTTTTTAAATTGCTTGATTGATAAAAGTTTCATAATTATCAGAAACAATATATTGGGTATTTTCTTCTAAAGCTTTGAAATGTTCATGACCGCAATAGAGTTTTGCTTTTTCCAGATCGCGCAAGATGTCTTCGAAAATACTTCCTTTGCTTTCCACAACAAAATACAGTTTTTCTTGCCCATCTTGCTCGAATAATACAGCCTAATTGGGAGTATATGATCCAAGAGGTGTATCAATTTAAACCATTTAGGCAGTTGCGCATAAACTTTAATCTCATCGTTTTTTTTCAAACGATTGTGCAAAACTGAACTCAATATCTGAATCACAAATACATGATCATAAGGTGATTTATGGTTTTTTACATATTCTTTTATAAAACGATTTGCTTTATATTTATTAAAATGCATTTTCTATTTTATTTTTTCATATAATTAGCCAATGAAGTTTTTGCTATAATATCGCAATTTGTAAAAGACTATTTTGGTAATTCAATATGAAATTTTTTATGTCGGTTTCTTGTATTGAAAGCAATGGTACGATTTTTGATATCTGATAAAAATATTTACAAAAGAATTAATAACGCATGATTATAGAATTTTGTCCTTTGTTTGAAGCATGTAAAGTTAAGCCATTGTTTATTGATAGATTTTATGTTCATTATTTATTTGATACATTTAATCTAGAATGTAAATATGTATTCATATCCTCAAACTAAAATACTGGTATTGAAGTGGTGAGAGTGTTGCTTTGTTGAGAATAGATAATTGGGTAGGTTAGTATTCCCTTTGTATCAGAGAATTCAACTTATTCTCTCATATTGTGTGTGGATGAAATGTTAACCGCATAATGCTCCCTCTTACATGAGATGTAAAATGGTTTCCATATTGAGAAAAGTTGTTGATCGTAGAGGAATATTTTTCTGCGAAATTTGTTTGGCTTGAATGGAAAAAATAGAGCAATAGCCGCATATTTGTTATGCTGTAACGGCATATATATAATCGATGGAGTCAACACTTCATTTAAGAAGTTTTTTAAAGGAAAAACATAAAAAAATAGAATTATTGAAAAAAATCTTTTATTTTGAATCTTGTCTCTCACGATTATAAAAGATTCACGTAGATTTCGAAAATTCTTGTTGTGTTGAAAAGCATGAAAAATCAAGAAAATTTTGCAAAAAAGCTGCACGCATAGTGCAGCTTTTTATGTATTTGCTTTAAAGGTAGACGTTTTAAAGCATGAAAGTGTCTTTACGGCTTCTATAACCATAATAGCCAAAAACACTGGAAATAATGGCGCCTACCAGACTTCCTAAAAAGCCCCACCACCCCATATTGGAGGCTGTTTTTGTGGCTTTAGTCGCAGTGTTTTTTGCTTCCTTGATCGTATCCTCAAGATTGTCTGAGAGTTTTTCAGCCCGTTCTTCAAGGGCTTTTATGGCTTTTTCAGTTTTTTCCTCTGCGCTTTGATAGAGTTGAACAGCATGGTTGGCTGCTGTTTGTGCATCCGAACGGGACATGCCATCGGTCATAAGGGCCTTGATGATATCACTTCGATCAAATTTTGTCGTGAGATCTTCTACACGATCAGACAGGCGTTCACCAAGATTTTTTAAAGTGGTGCGATAGTGAGACGGATCATTTTTAAAAGCTGTTATCGCAGAACCAATATCATTGAGTGCAGCTTGATAGGTTTGTTTTAAGCGATCAGGGTTGAGAGCAGGAATGTCGCTTTTATTGAGAAGGGTGCGCAATTCACTCCCAAGCTGGTCAAAATTGATATCATTGTCACTATTTTTTGCAAAAAACTGTTCAAGACTTTCGCTGTTTAAGTTTGCAAGTATAGGGGAAATATTGTTTTTTAGGCTGTCAACGGTTTGTTGGACTATGGAGCTGTTTTCTAGAGCCGTTTTAGCTCCTATCTTTGCTGTACTAGAAACCACGTGGATGGCTTGGAGGGTCATCAGCAATGTTATGAGAGCCCAAGTGAGAAAGCCATGAAGAATCCCTGAGGTTTCAGCAAAACGTCCAGCGACAAAGCCTCCCAAGGCTAGGCTAATCAGTGTAACGATAACAGAACCCACGCCAAAGGAGAGGAAAGAGCCTTCAAATGGGGTTGAAGAAGTGAAATCCATTTGGCTTAAGCCTAAAGCTGCAAACAGAAAAGAGAGGCAGATTGAGGTGGCAAGAGCCGTCACCAGTCCCGCAAAGATTGCGGACCATGAAATGGGTGTGTGAAAGAGTGAATATTTTTCTTCTAGAGATGTTTCTCCTAGAAAATTGGTATCGAATGGTGTGTCTTCAGGAATGCGAGTTTCCATGTTTTATCTCCTTGAATATGCTGGAGATACAATGCCTTTTTGCAAATTATGTTCCAAAAGTGAATAGATATGCGCCAAAAAGGACAGAAAACATCGAAAACAAGACGGTGATCATTACTTAAAATTCTTCTTACATGACTCCAGTCTAGAACTGATAATACCAGTTTATCGAGAATTTTAGTTGATGGGGGGTAAACGGTCTATGGGGGTATGCTCTCTTTTCCCGTTCTGTACTGCAATGTTTAAAAGATTGAATGTCGTTGTGAAGTTTAATCTTTCCCCCTTAGCTTAAAAGTAAGCTCTCTTAATGCTTTTCTTTCAAGTAATGTCCCAGATACTGCTTGAGGAAAACTTTGTAAACGCTTTTCCATCATTGATTATGTTTGAAGGTAAAAAGTAAAATTCTGGAGTCTTTATTTTATTATTCATTTTTTTGTAAAAACAGCGCGTCTTCTAAAATTTTAGTTTTTTATATTGTACTTATAATTAAAAGAATGCTTCAATTATTCAAAATAAATATCAAAAGTATTCAATTCAAAAAGCTATGAGAGATAAAAGAGAAGGAAGAAACATTAGTGTTCTAAGCTGTTTTTCCTTCTCTTATTGCTCTATATCAAAACAATACTAGAAAAATTTTCTAAGTTCTTTGAGTAAAAACTCCCAAAACCAGAGAGGAAAGTTAAAAAGTTTTGAAACAATGTCCAAAAGTTTCGAGATTTTCTCCAAAGGTTGTTTTTTAGTTTCGCACGTAGTTTTTTTATGCGATGTAAGAGCACTTTGATTTGAGAGATAAATTTGGTTTAATGGACCATCTTGTACTGAGAAACTGCATTTTGTAAAGGTCATGTGTTCTCCCTTTATGACGTAGGGATTATGAACTGTAATCGGTTCATAGGTGCTACAGGTTTTCACTTTTGCATTTGCAGTTGTTATGGATTCTGTTTCAAATGTATTTGTGTGAAGGTTACTTGTGCGTTTTTCGGGTTTACTGTCGATTAAAATACATTCATCCATTATACTTTTTATGGCTGCATTTACTTTATTAAACTCTTTTAGTAATTCTTTTATTAAAGGCCCGTAAATCTCTTTAATGTTTAAAAAATCCCGAACACCAAGTTTACTGATGGCATTATAGGACCACCCTGAAAGACGTGCGATTATTTCGATTGATTGCTCGTCGCCTTCTTTCCTCTGTATTGCTTTTAAGTCTTTAAGTTTCGGGCGGCGTAAGGTGATTTCTGTGTATGTCTTTCCTTCCACTTTAATAGGTACAAGTAATTGGTACATGGCTAGTTCTGTTATATTCATTGATAGCTTCTCCTTGCTTTCTAAATTAGATGCAGAATGATTTATCAAATTTTCATTATATCATGTTTGTCAATAGCTTAGGCAATAAACTTTGTGATGGTTATGTAGAATGAAAATCTAACAAAAAGGACAAGATGAATTTAGATTTTAGAGCGAGATAGAAGCACAATTTGCTTTATGATGTAATTGAAATGGATTAAGGTTTTTTGCTCAATTATTTGTGTTGATAAAGACTTCTCCATGAGCCATTATTATATTGCTGTATTGTTACAATAATATTTGCGTGGGGAGTTTTGAGGAAAGGGAGTTTGTGGCTTCTTTTTTCTTTGAGCGTTGTAAACCACTTCTGATAAAAGATGTTGTCGGGAAAGTGATGTTGTTATCATGGAGAGGGATAGTGTTTGGGAGCGTTTTTGTTGATGATATCAATGAAAAAAAGCTGATGAAGATAGGGCAACATGAATACAACAAAATGCGCTATTTCGGATTGGGAAATATATCTCTAAAGGGGAGTTTTGATCTTTTAGCTTCTTTTGCGTATAGTTTTAAAATTGCGATTTGTTATGCTTTAAAATTAATTATAAAGTGAAGTACTAAGTGTTTATTTATGTGTTAAGTGTGTGCGTGCGGATCTCATACACTGGATTTATGTATCAATAAGATGAATTATTCTTGAATAAAGTAAAAGAATAAAGAAAATTTATTATTTTATTATCCTGTGGATAAAGTTAAAATAGATTTATATCTTATAAATGTAAATTACTATTTTGCTATAAACGTAAAATTTAAATATTTTTAAATTTAAGAAATGTGACTTTCCTGATGAAACATAAATATACATTACCATTCATTATACTTATCGTATGTTTATCAACAGGAGGGCTGATTTCTACCGATATTTTTTTACCGGCACTGGGCGATATGCGTCAATATTATCAAGTGACACAATCTCAAATTCAAAGTGCAGTGGCGGTTTTTTTGTTGGCATTGGCACTTGGACAGCTCATTTATGGGCCGCTGAGTGATAATTTTGGGCGTAAAAAAACACTTCTATTGGGCTTATTCTTGTGGTTATTTACGACACTTGGTGTGATTTATACGGTTCATATTCACGCTTTTCTTGTGTTACGTTTTTTGCAAGGTCTTGGTGCTTGTGCGGGACTTGTCTTAAGTCGTGCAATTATCAATGATTTGTTGGATAAAAAAGCGGCTGGAAAACTTTATTTGATTGTTTTCCCTTTTATTGGAATGTCGCCAGCACTTGCACCTTTCATTGGTGGACTTTTGATACAAGCTTTTCATTGGCAGGCAACTTTTATCTTTTTAAGCTTTTTTATATTTTTGACCATGTTGCTATGTTGTTTTGTGCTAAGCGAAACTCTACCCCCTCAAAAACGGCAGCATTTTTCTCCTGTAGGATTGATGAAGGCATATTTAGGCGTTTTCAGAAATAAACAATTTATTTTTTATGCACTTATTCCGTGTTTTTCTTACGCTGCCTATTTTGCTTATATTGTGGAGTCGCCTTTTTTACTCACGACTTTGGGGTTATCGCCGATACACATTAGTTATAGCTATATTGGTGTCTCGTTTCCCTATATTTTGGGAAATCTTTTGGCGCGATGGTTTTTTGAACGCGAGTCTATGGAAAAAACTGTGGGGAGAGGGTACATTATTTTCGTGATAGGTGGTGTGCTGTTTGCTTTGCAAATGTATCTAAGCCCATGGCCCCTTGTGACAAGTTTTATGGCTATTGCTGTTCTTACTTTTGGCAATGGTTTTTTATTGCCGTTAGGAACAGCGTTGGCTATTTCATCGCATCCGAAAGCTGCGGGAGCGGCTTCTGGTGTTATGGGATCTTTGCAATTAGGAAGTGCGGCACTCAGTGCAGCCGTTATCGGAAAAATCTCTGGTCATAGCCCACGGGCTATGGCAACTTTGTTAGCAGGGTGTTGCCTCATTGGTTTTATCATTTATATTCAAAAAGCGCGTCATTTTATGACTTCAGAAATAAGCTGAGTAAATGATAAAAAGAAAGCATTATGCGGAAATGCTTTTGATGTTTTACACAAATGGAGCACCTGTACATTAGATGAATTTTTTTTATTAAGTTGCTGGATTGAGTGGGTTTAAAATTTGTTACAAGCTTAGTTTGAGTTTAACAAATCGATTATTATGGGGGGGGAGAATATGAGCCTAGAGTTTCAACATATTTTCATTATATTGGGTGGGAAGAGTTCTGGCTCTAATGCATGTTTAAAAATAAGGGGAGGAATTGATCAATGAGCCTTCCTATTATTATTCTTTCTCCTGTAATGCCAATTTGGGATGGTGGTATTTTTTGTTCTCCATTGACAAAGCTATGCTTATCAAAAGGATTCCCTGTCACTCTGCTGGATACGCTTTCTCTTTTTCCTAAGAGTTCTCATGTTCTCAATTATTCTGCTGTAGACACTTTATCTTTTATGGCAGAAAAACTTAAAAGCTATTTTAAAGAGCCCGCAGTGCTTGTGGGATTTTCTATGGCTGGAACATTGGTACAAATATTGGCAGCCCAGCTTCCCAATGTTCAAGCTGTGCTTGCTGTGAATGCACCTGGCTATCCAGATAAGGTTTTGCAACGGCGCCTTGGAGATATTCTTGCTTCCTTAGAAAATAATGATTTATCGGGGGCTTTGGAAATACTCAATGGTTTTATGCATCCTTCTGGCATTATGAAAAAAAGAGCCTTATTGGAGATTCCTGATGAACAAAAAAGCGTGGCAATTGAACGCATGACAAGAGGCTTTAAACTCTTATTAGAAATAGATGCTAGAGATGAAATAGTTAAGTATAAGGGGAAGTTTTTAGCTTTAGTGGGAGAAAAATCGCAACTTGCAACGGTAGATAATCAGACACAAAGTCATAATCTGAATCATGAATATAAGATTATCTCTAGTGCTGGTACGCGTTTGTGGGAGGATAATCCTACTATGACGGATGCAGTCATTGATGAGTGGATGGAGGGACTATGAAAAAGAAAGTTCTTGTATTACCTGGTGATGGGATAGGACCAGAGGTTTGTGATGCTGCGCTGATGGTTTTAGAGCAATTCCAATTGCCGATTGAATTGACTTATGGTGATATTGGTGTTGAATGTTGGAAACGGGAAGGAGATCCTATCCCTCAAGCGACTTGGAAAAAAATTACTCAGAGTGATGCTATTTTACTTGGTGCTGTGACCAGTAAAGGAAAAGAAGCGGCTTTAAAAGAACTTGAGCCGCATTTACGAGAGAAAAAACTTGCCTATGTTTCTCCCATACTTCAACTTCGCCAAAAGTTAGGTTTGTTTGCGAATATACGTCCTGTAAGATACATCTTTGGTCCGAGAAAACCTTTTCATTTTTGTGTTATCAGAGAAAATAGTGAAGGCCTTTATGCTGGATTGGATTTTCGGGGTATTTCTCCTGAAACAGCCGTTTGGCTAAAACATCCAAATTTGACAAAATATGGGCTTGAGGAAGCTGCGTGGACAGTCCGTTTGCAGACACGCTTTGGTTTAGAGCGGTTATTTGAATACGCTTTTTCTTATGCAAGGAAATATAGCTTTAGGCGAGTTACTTTTGCTGATAAGCCCAATGTTATGCGAGAAAGTGGACAGTTTGCTCAGGAAATTTTTGAGAAGATTGCGCAAAACTATCCGGAAATTGAAGCAGATATTCATAATGTTGATGCGGTTGCTTTGTGGATTGCAACCAAGCCAGAGCGGTTTGGTGTGATTGTTGCTGAAAACATGTTTGGCAATATTCTCTCTGATCTTGGCTCTGGGATAATGGGGGGATTGGGGCTTGCACCTCATGCGAATGTGGGGAGCGAGATTGCTTATTTTGAACCTGTTCATGGAAGCGCACCACGTATTGTTGGACAAAATAAAGCCAATCCTTCTGCGATGCTTTATACCACGGCTTTACTCTTAGAGCATTTAGGCTTTAAAGATGCAGCAAAACAACTGTCTGAGAGTGTTGATCAGGTTATTCGTGCTGGAAAAACCGTTACCTATGATCTTGGAGGTGTCGCCTCTACCCGTCAAATGGCTGAAGCTGTTCGCAATTCTCTTGTGAATCCTATCTTTGTTTGTCGTGCGGCGATCATTACCGTTGGTGATGAACTCCTTTCAGGACAATATTTGAATACGAATTTACAAGATTTAAGCCAAAGCTTGAACAAGAGAAATATTCAAGTCACACGTCATTTTGTTTGTGCTGATCAATTACAGCAAATCAGTGAGACTGTTGTTTCTTGTCTTGGACAAGAAGATCTTATCATTATCAGTGGGGGATTGGGACCAACATCAGATGATAAAACACGCGATGGAGTTGCTCAAGCTGTAAAGCAGCCTTTACTACATCATGAAGATGTTTGGCAAACAATAAAAGGTCAATTACAACGATTAGGGATTACGGCGGATAAGAGTAATGCACGTCAAGCATTGTTTCCTGAGACAGCAACTGTGCTTGATAATCCTACAGGCACAGCACCAGGGTTTTATCTCTCTTGCGATGGAAGTACGCTTGTTGTTTTGCCTGGTCCACCATCACAGGCTCTTGCGCTTTTAGAGAATTATTTAGAACACAATGAGAAGAAATATTCTTCTGTATCGCGTGCAGAGTATGCATGGACTTTGATTGGAATTGATGAAAGTACTATTGCGCAGTGGGTTGATGATCATCTTGAAAATGAACCATTTGAACGGCATTTTTTATGGAAAAGCCCCTATGTTTTGGTGCAACTGGTTGCTCAATCAGAAGCGCTCTTGGAACAACATTTCGTGGAAGAATTTGAAAATCATTTTCACCCCTATTTGGTTGGGGCAGAAGTTACTACTGCTTGTAAACAATTAGCGATGCATGCAGAGGTTCATTGGTTGGGCAATGATCCGCTGCTTTTAAAATATTTTCAGCCCATAGAAAAAGGTAAACAAGATATTCCACTGCTTGAGGTTGAAGTGAGCCTAGAGCCTTCTTTGGAGACATTAGAAAATCAAGCAGAAAGTCTTGGACATGCTACCATAACTATACGGATGAAAGGTTATGGTGATGATCGGGTAACTTTTCCCTATACACGACCACTTTTAGGTGTCGTCTTACAAGAATATGCCGCTTGGTTGATTTTAAAAAGATATTTGAAAATGGAGAAGAAAAAATGAAACTCTATGGGGATGTAACAATATTGCTTAAATTATTAAACGTTCTATTATAGGAAGTATTTTGATCCTTTTCTTCAGTGGTTTTTGTCTATAGGGTAATTTTTCTTTTGATGTGTCATTAAATGACTTTGATTGATTCAAGATTAAGAACTTTACTATATCTCGCTACACTCAATATTTATAATGATTAATTATGATTATAAATCAAGATGTTATCTTTCATGGAGCTGATGACAAGGAATCCAGAGACTTCGTGTGCCGCAAGCGTTGTAGATAATTGAGATTCTTCTGAAAATCAAAAAGCGATGGTGTGAAAAGACAAGAAGTCGTGTCATTTACAGGAAAGCTTTGCAAATTTTATTGAACAATATGTCCGTGAAGAGTTTATTGCGAACATGTGCCGTTCTGTTATCTGATAATAAATTGCTGTAAAGAGCTCATAAAATTTTTCCTTTAAGTTTTTGTGTGATTGCATGATCGTTGGGTGTTCACTTCCGAGGGGCGATATTTTTCAATTTGATAACAGGAAGAACTATTTTTTCTGTAAGACGTGAAGATTTAAGGAGTGATCATTTTACGCTTTTGTTTTCTTTTTGATTGGTAATTTGTAGGAATTTTTTTGGGGAAAATATTTAATGTGGTTAAAAACATTTTATGCGTGTGTGGGAGAAAAATAAAAATGTGGTTTTAATTGTTGATAAGAGTGTCAATGTTTTTGATGAACAAATTTCAGTCGTAATTCTTAGTATCTAGATAGGAAGTTCAGCGGATTTTAACAGTTAGTATCCTATCTGTTGTGATGTGCAGTGGTCTTTTTAAGCAAAAAAGAAAGGGCTTTTATGTATCGGATTGATTACAATAGTTATCGTTCTGTCAAGAGTTTTAATCGTCGCGTTCGTTTTCTCGTCATGCATTATACAGCTCTTGATTTTAAAGCCTCGATTATGGCACTTACAGGAGAAAAGGTTAGTGCACACTATCTTGTTCCTGATCCTTCAGAGCAGACATATCGTGAGGCAGGCTTTAAGGATATGCGTATTTTTAATCTGGTTGATGAAAATGAGCGTGCATGGCACGCGGGTGTGAGTTCATGGGCTGGGCATAGTCATCTCAATGATGCATCTATCGGGATTGAAATCGTTAATTTAGCGACTGATTATTCTGAGTCTTCAGAAGAGGCAGTTGATTGTACGACTTATCATGATGAGAGGGATATATTTCCTCCTTATAACCCAATACAAATTGATGCAGTTAAGGAACTTGCCTTGAATATTCTGCAACGGTATCCCGATATTATGCCAACTGATGTTGTGGGACATAGTGACATTGCCATTGGAAGAAAAAGTGATCCAGGAGCAGCTTTTCCATGGAAAGAGCTTTATAGGGCAGGTATAGGAGCATGGTATGATGATGAACTAAAAAGTCATTATCAAGAGCAATTCTCTAAGAATTTGCCACCCAAAGAAGATGTTTTGGCGAAGCTAAAATGTTATGGATATGACATTTCTGCTGCGTGTACCCAAACAGGATACAAAGATTTGATCCGAGCATTTCAACTTCATTTTCGTCAAGAAAATTATGATGGGATTCTAGATGTTGAAACAGCAGCAATTCTTTATGCATTGGTTGATAAGTATTTTCCGTGAATTCAATGTGTTTTAATTGAAAATATGGCTTATGATTACGTGTAAGCCTTTTTATTATCAGGAAAGGCTGCTTTTTGCCAATTGGCTTTATGTAAAAAGGGCATTAATCGTGTAAAAAATCCCCTGTAGGGTATAAGGCGTTTTATGGAAACATAACTCTGAAAGCTCTATGATTTGCAGAGATTAAATTTTATTGTTTCTTTGTCTTATATTTTTCTTCCTTTAAAAACGCATAAAGCCAAGATGTTGCGTATATGATGACATGTGCCTTATGCAGGATAACGCTTCAAATAAAATGGACTTGTATTGTATATTTACATGCTTGTTTTAAAGAAATGTCTTTTAGTGTGTATTACAACACATATTTTACAGCGACGTTCATAGAGAATATAATCTAAAATCCTCTATGAAGTGTATCCTCATTTTTATGCTTAATAAAAGTGCCTAGCATTATCGTACACTTTGTTAGATCTCAATGTTACGACAACCCTTGGAACTGAAAACGATACATAAAAGGGTTTTCTTTACTCGTTTTTATTCACACGGCTCTCTCCGCTTGTCGTGTACAAGTGAAAGGTTTTGGTTGATTGAAACATGCAAAATTATAAATTATGATTATAAATCAAAGTGATGCAGATTCAAGAAAAATAGGGGCATTTACAGATTGCTACTGATAGGGGGCTATTCTTTAGAAGGGGAAGAGGTCAATTCATTTTTTTGAAGATATATCTCTTTTCTCTTTTATTGCTTTAGGGGATGTTTGCATCGTTTTGACAGCATGTTTCTTAATGATTAAGTTTTTTAATGAAGCAGTGTTATAAAACGTTGTGTTTTAGAGTGTTGATAGAAGACATATTCAGGCATATCAAAAACACAATGATGTCTTGTTTTTTCAATATTTTATCTGTTCAGTGTAGAATTTATTTGAGAAGATCATGACCTAAATTAACAAAGGTTAGAAGTAAATTACCAAGAAAGACCAATTTAGTCATAAAGCAAAGGGGTTATTCATGCTTTAAAGGGCAAGGAAGAGATTGTGTTTGAAGTGATGTGTAAACGCCCGTGTGAGGTGTTCTTATCAAGCATATCAGGTTAATTTTCTAAGAGTAGTTTTATGAAACTAAGGCGGTTTTTTTTCGAGAGACAAGACAATACGTATCAGGAAAAGATATTCATGATATTTGATTTCAAAAATAAAAACTGGCAAACCATGTTGCCAGTTTTTAAAAGCTGTAGCTTAAATAGGATTAGAATGAACGCTGTAAACGGATCATACCTTGAAAAGCATTTTTCTTGTTGAATAAATGTTTTTCATCATTATTTTTATCCGTTACAATGCGATCATCGTTCCAAGAAACATAGGTTAATTCAGGTGTAATCACAAATCCTGGAACCAGCGTGTATGCAATATTTACAGAAGTTGCAAAGGTTTTTACAGCACTATAAGAAACTTGAGCATTCAAATTTGCTTTTGGAGTAAGCTTGTAAGTGGCACCCGCCCAAGCAGCCCATTTACCACCCCAGTTTGCATAAATTGTTGTGCTTTTTCGTGATAACTCATCATTTTCATTTACTGTGTAGTAATCAAGGCCATTTTTATAGCCAGCCATTACCCATAGATTGAAACGATCGTTGACATTGAAATCTGCACGTACTTTTCCAGCCCACTTTTTGTAGTAAGCATCATATGCTGCAACTGCTGAAAAACCACCCCATTTTTGCATGAACTTTATACCCAAAACCACATTCGGGGTGTAATTTTTAATTGCTTTACTTGGAAGAGTACCCTCAGTGATAGAAACAAGCTTATCATCTTTATCAATGTAGTATCCTGTTATTCCTGGAAGAGAATCTGCATTATTGCCTAATTCAGCGCCGATAATAGCAGAAAAGCCGGAGTCACCACTAAAGGTGTAGGAAATAAAATTGGTGCGTGTTGTGCCGGCAGGCGCTATGCTGTCATCGTTGAGAACATTTCCATAATCACCAGTCCAGCTGTTGAAAATTGTGTCATCAAGACCTACGCGAAAACCACCCAGTTCAATGTAAGCCGCTGCAAGCTTTGCAGCAGCGTTGTCTCTACCATCCCCCCAGTTTGAATAAATTCTTGCATATGAACGAAGTGTTCCCATTTCTGTTTCCGAAGCTGCTTGAAAAACAAGGGTGAGCCGTGATGCAGCGCCATAGGTTTTTCTTTTGTCTCTTAGTTCAGTTTCGGTTGTTGCATCGATATTATCACCGCCTATAAAATCAGTACGAACATTTCCTGATAAACGCATGCAGGTTTCTGTTCCAGGGATATAAAAATATCCTTTTCCGTAGGCATCACAAACGCGAATATATTCTACAGGTTCGGGTTCGGGGATAACTGTTGAAGCAGCATGAGCTCCAGAAACAGCTAAAAAAGCTGTTGTAGAGCTTAAAAAAAGGGATTTAATATTCATATAGGATCTCCGAGGTCCGGTTAAATTTCTTCTAAAGAGTACCATTTTCCTAACGCATTAAGGACAAAGACATAAGTAAATACGCAGCACTTGTTATCTTAGCTATAACTAATCTTTTTAGAGTTTCAAATATGAAATTACCTTTTTGTAATATATACATGTACTATTCGAGATGCTGTGGTAAAAAAGACACAATTTTTGTTTTATTAACTTTTGCTCCTTATGGGATCAATAGGAGAAAAATTTTCAGATATTTGGGAAAAAAATCGAAAAAGTCTTGAACTTTCTGTTGATACCATTTATGCCTCTCTGTCGGAGAGGTGGCCGAGTGGTCGAAGGCGCTCCCCTGCTAAGGGAGTAGGGCTCAAAAGGCTCTCGAGAGTTCGAATCTCTTCCTCTCCGCCATCTATTGTTATAAAAGCAGTCGATTGTGTGTAGGAATTCTGTTTATCCCGTTGGGATTATGCCTCTCATATAAAAAGCATGTTCTAAACACAAATACACTTGTGTTGCCAATTTATGCACTTGTTTTAAAGAGATATCTTTGCAATGTGTATAAGCCCATTTTGCGACGCCAACTCGTATGGTATAAAACGCAAAAGTTTCTGTGAGGCGTATAAAGCCTTATAAAGCCACACTATTTGTATACTTATGAAGATGCAAAGAGGCATATTATATATCTGCTTTCCTGTTGTTATAGATTTTGACTATGAGAGTTCATAAAAGGCATTTTTCTTTTCTAAATCGTTTTTATTTATACGGCTTTCTTTGCTTATGATGTGCAAGCAAATGATTTTGATTGTTTCAACCATAAAGCAGATTTGAAAAGAAAGAATCTTACAATATTCGCGCTTGGCATATTATCATTATAAATCAACGTGTTACTTTATATTTTCATTGTGTATTGAAAGTTGGATGTGGCAATGCTCTCAAAAAAGTTATAGATTTCTTTTAGAAGAAAACATTGTGGGTGGTAATTTAAAAATTTTCCTCTCATAGAGACTTTTGAGAGTGTTTCATCCATCTCATGACAACCAAACCACACATGAAAAAAGTAATGGTCGGTAATATTAGGTAGTAAGATGGAGAAACTTTTGCCGGAAGAAAAGAAATAATACTCAATACTGTAATTGAAAATATTCTTCCGCTAAAAGAGACAGCACCAACAACACCGGAAATATGCTGCGTTTGTTTTTGGTTAAGTTCTGAGAAAAATAAGCTTTTTGCACCGATCGGTACAGTGCAAATAAATCCATGGATTAAAGAGAAGGCGATGACTGATGCAGCCGTTTGATGGCTATGAACTGAAAAATAGAGCGCTATGCACATCAGAGCAGAAAAGAAGGAAAAATATTTTATAGAATTCTTATATTTTTTATCAAGAACATGATACTTAGACATCAGCAAATTTGAAAAATATTGTGCTGAAAAGGCTCCAATATGGCAGCACATCAAGACGAGCATTTGCGAACCGTTGAGGTGATGAATTTTTCCCCCTGAAAGTATGATCGGTTGCCAGAAATGATAAATAATCTGAATACCAGCGCTAAAAAGGCACATGAGGAAAATAAACCATGCTCCTCCTACTGTATTTTGAAATATCCAGAGCGTTTCCTTGGCATTGTGCAAGATTGTTTTTGTTTTGGACGTTTCAATTGTCGTTTTCTTTTCTTCAGGAACAATAAGGAATATCAAAAAAATAAATCCCATCATGAGGCATGAGATGATATATCCCATAAAATATCGTCCAGAGTAGTAGATCGTTCCAATTCCTATAATCCCACTGAGAATACTTCCAAAAGAGTTAACCTGGTGGTAGAGATGAGCATAATGCGAAAAGTGATCCTGTTTATCGCCTAGAGAATGGTAAATCCATCCGTCAATGGCGCTGACAATGATACAAATGCCCGCTGCATAGAGAATTTGCGCAATAATAAGTGCCGTCATATTGGGAGCTTGAAGGCATAGAAGATAAAATACTCCTGTCATAAAGACCCCAGCCATAACGGAATATTTACGCCGATATCTGTCAGATAAAACAGCGCAGGGAAAATCAAGTAGCAGAATGGTGGTGGAAAAGACAACCTGAAGCAGAGCTAATTGCGCCAGACTAACTCCCATGGACATTAAAAAAATCGCATGGTAAACGCCGATCAGCATGCGGATAGCGTTATAGGATCCATAGGTGAGAGCAAGGGTGCGAGGTCTGTTCATTGTGTTGTTTCATAGATTGTACAATAAGAATTTTCACTAAAAAGAATATTTTTCTGTGAAAAGATAGCGGTTTCATATCCCCATTCAGGGATCAGTGGAAAGAAGGCTTCCATAACCACCCCAAAATTTAAAAGGCCTCTTAGTCTATATGGGACTTTAAAGCGTATTAATGAGAGAAAATGATGCAATTTTGAAGTGATTATGAGAAGCAACATAAGCCTCATAAATGAGATTGTTATCTTTTGAGGGGAATTGCTTGTGGGGCTGTTTCTTCCATAGTAATCATTTTGTCTAGATCTGTAAAATGACCCTAGGACGGCAAGATCATTGACATAATTAGAACTTATAGAGGTGTGTTTATTTTTTATACACCATTCACTGATCCATTCTCTTTGCTGATCAGCTGAAATAGCACAAATGATCCATAAATCGGTTTTTGGTAATTTTTTGATATCTTTTTTTATAGTCATCAACATTTGTAATCCCCCCCTTTCTTTCTGACTGTTTCTCCGTATCAATTTACGTCTAAAAATTTTTTTCAGAATTCATCTTTACTTTATTTATTAAAAAGATTGTCTCGCAAGGTGCTTTTTGATCACGTCATTACAATTAAGAATTAAATTTCTGATATAAGAGGAAGGGGGCATGATACATTGTGACTAAATACATAAATCCCTCCATATCCTGAAATGATGATTTCCTTTTGCAAAACAGTATCCTGAATGGAAGCTCGATAACCGTTACGTTGATTATGGAAATGATACCCTAAAAGAGTGCTTATGAGTGCTTGAAGATATTCTTTAGATATTACAGAAAGAACAAGAAAATAGTTTAAAAAAATCAAACTTGGAATGAAAGCTTTCATCTTATGATGGATAATGGTGAATTTTAAACTTCATCTACTGTTTTTTTGATCTACTGTGCTGTAAGAAAGATTAAACTCTCCCAATTCATGTCTCTAATTTAGGTCATTGATCATAAACATTATATACTGTCTTTTCAAATTATAACTTTGCTCACTGCTTGTCTTCACTGATTAAATCAACATTTCTCTAAAAATGCCACTTGAGAAAAATGCATCCTATCAGTTTAATACTCGATGATCTTTTAATTAATTTAAAGAAGATAACATAAAATATACGATAAAAAATGAATAAATTTCAATTTTTATAAAAAACACAAACTTTTTTACTGCTGCTGATAAAAAACAAAGCTATATTAAAAGTAGTCTTTACACCCTTCAATACCATTGATTTTTGGTTGTTTCCGGATGAAGGTTCCTTTGTTTTGGAAAGAGCGGAGCAGAGTTTAAGAGAAAAATGGGCGCGTGCGCAAAAGCTTGTCCTTGATCTCTCTTTAAGTGGGATACTAAGCCGCTTGATGGTTGAGGGCGTTCATCATGTGAACATAACGCAACCTTGTGAGGATATTTTTGTCGCACCTGATGAAGCTGTCGCTTTGGGGGATATTGTCTTGTTTGAACGGGGGCGTGCTGATTGATTTCCTCGTTGTTATTGCTGCTTAATTTCAGCCATTATTTTTCTGAAAAAGAAGCTTTGTAGGGAGAAGATCATACATGGAGTAGGGCGTAAAACGATGAAATGCATATAACTGATCCAGTAATGTTGACAATAATCGTTAAATATGTTGCTCTGGCTACCTAAACAAATGGCTAGATTGGCTTTTATTCTCTGAGATAAGTGTTACTCTCGATGAGATAGAATGCGGATGAGCGAATTATTAGTTAAGGGATTAGAGTAATGGGGGGAAAAAATAATCGTCAAGATTTGAGTTATTTCAAAGTCGCTGTATTCGGTATGATTATTATGATTTTGGGGATGGGGATCGGGCGATTTTTCTATACGCCGGTATTTCCAGTTATGTTGGATGAAGGATTGTTTACCTTTAAGCAACTTTCTTATATAGCTAGCGCTAATTATGGCGGTTATTTAATTGGGAGTATGTTTTTTTCGTTTTGCAGAGTTGGGAATATATCCCGTGCTCCCTACATGCTATTTGGTGCAGCTATAGTGACGAGTGCACTTATTTTTGCCATGGCGTTGACACCAAACTTTTACTTGGTCTTCTTTATCCGCTTTGCTGCCGGTATCGCGAGTGCGGCAATGATGATTTTTGGTTCTATGACGGTTATGCAGCATAGTCACAAGGTGTGGGTTATTGCTTCGCTCTATGCGGGTGTGGGAGTTGGTATTCTACTGGGTAATGAGTATGTTATTATTGGTTTGAGTAAATCACTGAACGCGCAAAGTATTTGGTTTGGAGCTGGTTTAATATCTGTTATATTGTTGCTCGTGTTATTTATTTTATTTCCACGTCGTGTTGATGCATCTCAATTTGCTATTAACGAGTCATTGGCACACGAAAATATCGTTTGGTGGGAACTCGCTCTGATTTATGGGCTCGCTGGGTTCGGTTATATTATTGTCGCGACATATCTTCCTCTGATGGCGAAAACATTTAATTTCCCACTACTCGCTAACCACTTATGGTCGTTTGTCGGAATAGCCATTGTTCCTAGTTGTTTCATTTGGTTATGGGGAGCCCATCGGTGGGGGGTATTACGTTGTTTGATGCTCAATTTGCTTATCCAAGGAGGATGCGTATTACTGACATTATTCAGCCAGTCTCTTGTACTGATCGTTCTCAGTTGTATAGGGTTTGGATTTACTTTTATGGGGACGACCTCTCTAGTTATGCCGTTAGCTAAGCGTTTGTATGCGCCGTATGGCATAAATCTGCTAGGCTTGGCTACCTTAACTTACGGTTTTGGCCAAATATTAGGACCTCTCTTGACGAGTTTTTTACAGTTTGGTTCACATGCCATTGCGCTTTCCGTTATCTGTGGTGCTGTAGCGCTTTTTGCTGCTGCTGGAATCTGTCAATATTGTCTTTGTAAAAAGGTCGTTGGCGTTTCATAAACCCGCAATCTTCACTAAAAAGTCGAGAGAATTTATTCCATTCTTTTTGAAACATTTTGTGAAAGTCAAATTATTCTAATAGGGGAGATTACAGAATGCTTCACTCTACAGTCGCTATTTTGGGCGTTGGTCCTCGTGGGATCAGTATTCTCGAACGCTTGCTCACACTTTATTCCCATTATCCATTTTCTGGGAACATTGATATTTTATTGATTGATCCCAATGAGATGGGAACCGGTACCCATAGTGTGCATCAGCCAGATCATTTATTGGTTAACACTGTCGCTTGCCAGATTACTTTATTTGGTGATGATACAGTTAAGGGTGTCGGGCCTATTCGGAAGGGACCGAATTTCTATCAATGGGCTATTCAACAAGGTTATCGTAATATTAACGGTGTTTTTTCTCGTACAGAGCATGATGTTGGGAGAGAAATCAAAGAAAATGATTATTTATCACGTCGTTTGTTAGGGGAATACCTGTCTTGGGCTTACCAAGAACTCACGCAAGATTTACCTTCCGGTATTCGTATTAAGGAGATCCGACAAAAGGTTATTAATCTCCATATCCACCAAGATAATAAAACGGATGTTCTTTTGGAAGATGGCTGTCGTTATAGTGTAGATTTTGTTTATATGACCACGGGTCACGGTAAGAATATATATTCATCGCATGATGAAAGCCTGCAACAGTTTGTCGCTGCTCACCAAATGAAAAATGCGCTTTTGAACTATTATTCGAATCCTTATCCAATTGAAAAGTTGGACTCTATACAATCTCAGTCTCGTGTGCTGCTGCAGGGAATTGGATTAACTAGCTATGATGTCTTGTCGCAATTGACTTACGGTCGCGGTGGGACTTTTACTGAAAATGCTGGACAATTGCGCTACATGCCAAGCGGCACAGAACCGAAGATAGCTTTATTCTCCCGTCAAACATTGCCTTTTAGTAGTCGCGGGATTAATCAAAAGGGTGGTAGTGGGCAATACATACCATCATTCCTTACTCTCGATGCAATACATCATCTGCGTAAGCAATCCAGCATTGCTAACGGTTCTCCGAAGCTGGATTTCGAAACGCAGCTTTTACCTCTGTTGCTTAAAGAAATGTGTTATGTCTATCGAAGTATGCAGCTGGGGCACTGGCTAGACCCTGAAACCTATGTTGTTACTTCCAAAGACGAGCAGTGTATTCAAGCGTTGCTGTATCCTCATCGAAATAAAATATTTGCCTCTTTGAAGGATTATACAAGATTCTTCATGGAGCATTTGAAGGACGATCTTCATTCTTCCGCTGAAGGTAATGTTGATGGCCCAGTGAAAGCTGCTACAGATGTGCTACGAGATGTCCGTGATATCTTACGTTCAGCAATTGATTTTTGCGGGTTAACGTCTTCATCTCACAAGTACTTTATTGAATATTTTAATCCAAACTTCAACCGTATTTCTGTCGGTCCACCAATGCAGCGAAACCAAGAGTTGAAGGCTCTGATGGAGGCTGGTATCGTGACTTTGGCTGGTGGACCTTCACCTAAACTTGTTCTCAATGCTAGTACCAGCCGTTTCGAAATTCAGTCTGTTTTCCAAGATGAAAACAGTTCAGTTGATGGAGATGTGCTGATCAAGGCCAAGATTGATAGTTTTTCTCCGTTGCGTGATGAGTCTCCTTTTATCAAAAATTTGGCTGCTCAGGGTATTATCCGGCCATTTATCAACCAAGGATATCATCCTGGTGGTATTGATATTGACTGTCAGCAGCATCCTATAGACACTAAAGGGCAAATACAAAATACATTATGGGTGGTCGGTAATCCAGTAGAGGGGCCAAATTTTTATACATATATTTTGCCTAGACCTTTAGTTAATTCGCGTGCACTGCGGGATGCAGGGCACTGTGTCATTGACATGTACGAGCAGCTTCTTAAGCGCTACTCAGTCAAAGATTCAGTAATTAATGTACATTGATGATGTAAAAAGCTTCCTGATACGCATGTCCTCCGTATCCGCTATAATGGCGATACTGATGCTATTCATTTTTCTTATATCTATCTCAATGAGAACTTGGTTTCTTATTCCATTGGCTGGAGTGACTGTTTTTGGTTATTTGCTTTTGACGATACCATACTGGTGGTTGAAGGGGAATGCACGCAGTGGTGTGGCCATCCTGTTGGCTTGTACTTTAGTGCTGATATGGCGTTGGTACTTGCCTGATGTTGGTACTGTGCTTGTGCGTTTTACTGATGTCTTTTGGCTATTACTCGCCATGGGATTGTTGCGCCATGTGATGAATATATGGCGTATTTCAGAATTTCTCTCTGAACGGTTGATGCGCTATGGAAAGGGTTCGCTTACCCTGTCCATCGCGATACTGACTGCGTTTCTAGCTTGGCCGATGAGTTTGGGGGTTATCCCCCTAATGATTGATGCCTTGAAGCAAAGTGTTTTTCCCTCTCGCCATTTGGCCGCTATTGTGATGCGAATGATGAGCATCACAATGGTACTGATGCCGACCAGCATCGGTGCAGCAACAGTTTTCTCTGCTATGCCTAGAACACCAATATTCACATCCGCTGCTTTGGGGATACCACTTTTTCTATTCAGTCTGTTGTTGTTGTGCATTTCTCCTGTTGTACCGCTAGCTAACCCGATTATTTGCGATGAGAGGAGAGCGAATAAAGAAGGAGAGAGAGTAAGAATTTGGATTTTTTTGATATTTTTCTGGCTAACATTTATCGTTGCATTGACAGTTATCAAGTTGAATGCACTAGAAAGCATTGCATTGACGGCGAGCATTCTATACCTCATTGAGCGTGTGAGTTCACTCAGTGTTGATTTTTTGACTCCTTTGGTGGCAGTGATACGCAGTATATCCAGTGAAATTATGTTGTTGCTAGGTTGTAGTCTGCTAATATCTACTTGTGATTTGCTTATTCCTTTGTTGCCGGTGACGTTTAGTCATTCATTGGCATCACTCTCTGTTTGGCAGCGTTATGCCTGTATTCTCTTTGTATTGCCAATTTTCAGTGTAGTAGGAATTCACCCTATGGTGCTATTTAGTTTGGCATTTCCCTTACTAGGGTCATCGATGGCTTATGGGGTTACGGATTATTTGGTTTGGATTTGCTTCTTTATTGCAGCTCAACTCCTTTCTCCTGTATCAATAAATGCTATTTTTGCTTCCAGTAGCCTACATATTTCACCGGTAGATACGAGCTTTAAAATGCATAGCTATTATGTATTAATGTTTAATCTTTTTGCGTTCATTTATTTGAGTTTTTTTATTCAATATTTGTAAATTATGGAGATCTTATGCCTTACATAAATATTAAAATTACTAATGAAGGGGTTACCTCTGAACAGAAACGGCAACTAATAGAAGGGGCAACTCAATTATTAGTTAATATTCTGAATAAAAATCCGAAAACGACTGTTGTCGTAATTGATGAAGTGGAGACAGACAATTGGGGTATCGGTGGAGTTCCCATTACAGAATTAAGAAAAGCTCAAAATAAAGAATAACTCTGTGTATTTGAAAAGAGTTTAAGGTCAATAGGGTTAATTAATGTAAAAAATCACGACCTTTAGCAACATTTGATCAAACCGCCCTTGGGGCGGTTGTTACAGCTCCTGATGCTGACAACCAAGTTTTTCCCCTCAACGAGCCTGTGTTAGTTTTTACACATGAGGGTGAGAAAATCCAAAAGCTTGGGCGAAGGGGGACAGCTCTTGATGTTATTAATGCTGTGTGCGCGCAGGGGATCGAGGCACAAATTATCCTTGTGCGGGTGGAAGAAAAGTCAACCATTGCTGAGACACAAACCGAAATGGTGGGATCAAACGCTCACCTGACCGGTGTGCACGCCTTGGCTCATGCGCGTGGGCATTTAGGTGTGGAACCTGGGATTTTACTGGCACCGGCTTATAGTGCAGGGCGGATTGACAATGGCAAAAACCCCGTGGCAGACGCTTTGGAACAGGTTGCAGAAAAGCTACAAGCGATTGCGGTTTTTGATACGGGGGGTAAAAACACGCAAGAAAGTCTTGCCTATCGTGCAGATTTTTCCTCACGCTTTTGTTATTTGATTGATCCCTTTGTACGGGTGGCAAATCGTGAGGGGGGTGTTAGTGTTAAACCGGCAAGTCCTTTTGCAGCAGCCATGTTTATCAAACGTGACAAGCAAAAGGGCGGTGTTTTTTGGTCTCCTTCCAACCAAGATGTGCATGGCATTTTAGGGACAGCACGCCCCATTAGCTATTTTGATGGGGAAATTGATCATGAGGCAAATCGCCTTAACCAAGCCGATATTGCAACCTTTATTCCAGCACGACTTAGTCAAAATGCGCATGGGCAAATGGCTGCCAATGGGCGCATTTTATGGGGAAATCATACCACCTCCAGTGATCCGCTCTGGCGCTTTGTCAATGTGGTGCGCACCCGTGCAGCCTTGGAAAAAACCATCATCAATAATTTGCGCCCTTGGGCCAATGATGAGAATCTGACTGGTCAACATGTTATTGCCATTACCCGCTCTTTGACCAGCTTTCTTGATGATATGATTGCACGCGGTGCACTGCTTGGTGGGCGGGTTTGGTTTGATCGTGATTTAAATTCAAACAGCACTTTACAACTGGGGAAATTGCGGGTGGAATTTGATGCAGAAGAAGTGCCACCTCTAGAAGATTTAAGCTTTGGCAGCCGGCGCAATAGCGCTTATTTTGACCGTTTGGCTGAAGATATCCAAAAGAAAATGACTTATCAATTTGGCGATACGCTTGAAACTTATCGCAAAGCAGCAAGGAGTTAAAGCATGACTTTACGCATTGTACGCGGTTTTACCTTGATTGTTGATGATGATGTGAATCTTCACCTTGATCTTGAAACATTGAAACTGCCCACGTTGGAAGAAATCACTGAAACCTATCAACCAGGGGGCTCTGATATGCAAATTGATGTGAGCGGTCTTGGTGTCAAAGCACTTGGCTTGCAAATGAAAATCCGCAGCCATACCCCCGAAATTATCGGCATCTTTGGTGGTCCTCCTGGTCTTCGTCATAAATTCACAGGCAAAAAACATGTGATCTCTGAAGAAGATGGGCGTGAGCATGAACATTCCATTGATGTGACAGGGCGGTTGGTCAAAGTGGATAGCGAAGGCTTAACAGCTGGGAAAGCCACAGGCTATGATTGCGAGATCAAAAATGTTTGGGATTATACGGAATTTTGGGATGGTTCTGTTTTGCACCGCTTTTCTTTTAAACGGGGCGGCTGGCTTGTCCGCAACGGGCAAGAGATCGGTTCTCGCCGCCGCTCTATTCTCAACTTATAAGCTCTCATTATTGATAGGGTTCTCAATTTATAGGAATTGATCATGACAAGTTTACAAACCAGCATTGACGTGGAATTGCAGGTTCCATTTCTTTATCAAGATAAAAGTGGCAAAGAATCTCTATGCAAGAAACTGACCTTTTATCGCCCCACTTTTAAGCATGCCAAGCAATTAGCGGTGCTCATTGGACCACAATTGACAGAGCTGCTGCTTCCTGAGTTTGGAGAGCAAAAAACAACTTTGAGCAATGATGTGCTTATCACGAAGCTTTCTCAAGTTTTGTTCACAAGTGAGGCAACAGAAGGCATCACAGCACTTTTGGCTGATATGTCACGTGAATCTATTGAATTGATTGATCGAGTTGATGTGATGGATATTGTCGCAATATTGAAGGCTTTTTTTGCTTTTTTTACGCAACGCCAATCCTCTCTGCCAGACAATTTGGGGCAGAACTAGCCCTTTATTATCACTGGGCGCCTTCAGAGATTAACCAGATGGATTGGCTTGATGTGATTTCCTATCGAGAAGAACTCGCGCACCTTAAAGCTCAAGAATATGAAAGCCAAATATTAGGATAAGATGCGATCATGGATGTTTCCCTTGTTGTGCGTTTTGTTAATCATCTGCAAGAGGGGATCGCTTCTGCTAAGCGAGACTTAAGAGCCTTTAGTTTAGATGTTGCGCATTTCCAAAGCCAGACACGAAAACATTTTAAAGGGTGGTTTGACCCTGAGCATCTTAAGAAAGCTACAGCCCATGCAGAAAATGCTTTTATCCATGCGCGTGGACGTATGGTGGGTGCCATTGCGCAAACAGCAACCTTAATTGCACCGCTCTATAAAGCCATGCAATTTGACCAATCGATGAAGGGACTAGAAAAGGTTCTCGATGCCCCCCTTGATCGCTTAAAAGAATTGCGTCGTTTTGCCCTTGAAACTTCCACCAAGATTCCGTTAGCGGCGCGTGAAGTCTTAGAATTGATGACCAGTGCCAGCCAAGCAGGGATTGGCGAACAAGATCTGGAAGCTTTTAGCATTTATGCCGCTAAAGCAGCTGTAGCTTTTGATATGACGGGGGATCAGATTGGGGAGCGCTTTGCCAAATTGCGCAATGTCTTTAAGCTTAATCAAGCAGGCATTGAAGATCTAGGCGATGCTATCAATCATCTCTCGAACCACATGGCGGCAAAAGCCAGTGAAGTGTCTGATTTTACCAATCGTGCCACCGGTGCGGCAACCATGTTTAAGTTGACAGCCCGCGAAACCGCGGCATTTGGTACAGCGATGATTTCTGCTGGGATTGTTCCAGAGAGTGCTGCGCGTGGTTTTAATGCCATGAGTGCGCGCATTCAGGCAGGGGGCAAACATATTGAAGATGCTTTTGCCAATATTGGGCTTTCCCGCGAAAAATTCATGCAAGATCTGGACAAAGATGCCACCGGTACCTTGGTGCGCTTTTTTAATGTGTTGGGCAAATCCGAACAAGGGATGCGTTCGCTGATTGCCATTGCGGGGCGCGATTTTACCGGCGATTTTGCCAAATTGGTGGGCAATCCCGAATTGTTAGGGCAAGCTTTAGATTATGTGAAAGATCCACAAGTCTTTAAAGGTTCTGTAGAACAAGAAGCAGACAAACAAGCAACCGGTGCCATGCGGCAATTTGAACTCTTGCAAAACCGTATTGTGGCTCTGGGCATCACCATTGGTGAAGTGCTTCTGCCTCCTCTCAACAGTCTCATGGAAACTGTTGGTAATTTTACTAATGGGCTTATGGCGTGGGCGAATGCCCATCCCACTTTAACAAGCGCCATTATCAAAACCATTGCTGCCCTGATGGCTTTTAATATTGCTCTACGGGTTTTGCGCTTTACTCTTGCCGGTACACGCCTTGGGCTTCTTCAATTGATGGGCTCTTTTATCAAGATGGGTGCTGTTAGTCGTGGTGTTGCTGCAAGCTGGCGGGGCTTAGCAGCCGCAGGGCGCTCGCTGGGCTTGCTAACCGCGGGTCTTGGGGCAAGTTCACTCCGACTCTTACGCCCCATGACCTTGTTGGTCGGGGCTTTACGGGGGATTGCTGTCTCAGGAAGTGCATTTGCTGCTTCTTTTGGTTGGATCGGGACAGTGATCGAAGTGGTTGGAGCTGGTATTGCCTCTGTTGCGGGGGCTATTTTTACCCCGATCGGGGCGGTCATTGCTGCTGTTGTGGCGGTCATACTGGCTGCTGGTTTTGCTTTGTGGAAATATTGGGATCGTTTTTCTTCTTTTGTCAAAGGTTTTGCACGGGGGGTATCTCGGGCTTTTGGGCGTGCCTTTGAAGCCGTCATGCGCTTTTTTGGTGCCGATACCACCACCATAACCAAATGGAAAAATATCATTGCTGCTGCGTTTGATTTCTCTCAAACTTGGCAAAAGTTTAAACAAGGACTTTCCTCTGTTGCCGAGTGGTTTGGCAATTTGTGGGAGGGCGTTAAACAAAGCTTTTCCAACTTTTGGCAATGGTTGAAGAGTTTTTTTACACAGGAAAAGCTCTCGGAGAGTGCCAAGGCTGGTATGGAACAAGCGGGCGAAGATCTAGCTAATTCGATTGTCGATGGCTTTATGTCGTCTATCTCACAATTGATGGATTATTGTAAATCTTTGCCTAGCCGCATTAAGGGGTGGATTGGGTCGATTGATGTAAGAGAGTTTTTGCCAAGTTTTTTGGGGGGTAAAACAGCCATCCAACCCATCGTGCAATTTGCGGGAGCTTCTCCTGTAAATTCATCTGCGAGAGAGCAAAGAGACAAAGACCGTTCCCCCATCACACACAATCAAAACGTCACAGTGCATGTTAATGGGGCGCGTGAACCCATGGCCACTGGTCGTGCGGTTGCCCATGCTTTGCAACGGGCACGCGCCAATGCCCTGCATGGCGGGACAGAATGAGGGGAGGGAGCCTATGAGAGATCCTTTGATGATGTTAGGACCACATCTCTTTTACGTGGACTGGCTAAATTTCCAATCCTTTGAAGAAGAGTTTTCTGCCTCATGGGTTTGTATGGAGCGTTTTGGCAAGGCACCCAGTTTGCAATTTACTGGCTATGGCAATGATGCAAAGACCATTCATGGAGTTTGGTTTCCAGAAGAATTTGGTGACCGGGTAGCGATAGATGCCATCACTACAACTATTCGAAGAGCAAAGCCGGTCCAGATGCTTCGTTGGATTAATGATACGACCTATAGTGTCCTTCTCCATGGATCCGTAGTAATCACCACGATCAATAAAGACCATGACTATATCAGTCGCTCTGGTCAATCCCAGCGCATCCGCTATTCCATTACGCTCTTGCCCTTTTTTAATGGCGGAAAACCACAAGGACAATACCAAGAGAGACAAATCCAAGTGGGACAACCTCTATGAAGATACCAGAAAAACATGTTGTTGTAGAGCTAGAGGATATGAGCCTCGATCTCCTTTGCTTTCACCATGCCATGGCAGTGTTCAGAGACCGGAGGAAAGCTGGTTTACTCAAAGGCTATTTAGAAGCCACACTGGAAGCTAATCCAGAGATTGCCAAATATGGTGTGTTTTTACCACGGGGCTTAAAGGTCATTCTGCCTGAATTTGTGTTGTCTAATCCCCAAAGCATGGTGAAGCGGTTATGGGATTAATGCGTACACACCCTTTTATTATGGTCAAGGTGGGAGACAAACCTGTTCATGAGGTTTTTTACCAGCGTCTTTTAACGGCAACCATTACGGATCATGCGGGCAATGAAGCCGATACATTTGAAGCAGAGTTTGACGATAGTGGCAATGATTTAGAGGTTCCCTCAAGCAACAGTGCGCTACAGGTGATCTTTGGCTATGAGAACAGCATCAGTGCCTTTATGGGGTGTTTTGTTGTGGAGTCAGTGGTCAGTTGTGGTGGCAGTGATGGAGAGATCTTGCGCCTTTGTGGCAAAAGCGCCTCGATGCGTAAAGAGCTCAAAGAACAGGTGAGTGAACATTTTGACCACAAAACTGTTGGTGAGATTGTTGAGACACTTGCCAAACGCCATGGCTATCAAGCAAAGGTCAGTCCTCAATTTACCAAACAAACTTTGCCTTATGTGATTCGTACAGATCAATCGGCGGTTGATTTTTTAACCCGCCTTGCCGATCGCATGCGGGCGCGTTTTTTAATCAAAGACAATAAGTTTTTATTTTTAAGCGGGGATAATTTACCAGCACTCGAACTTCATAAGCACGACTGTTCCAACTGGGAATTTACATTAGAGCCACGTACGCAATATGGCACCATTGAAGCTTCTTATTTTGATCGCTCAAAAGGGCAGCAATGCCAAGTCAAACATCAGACAGGGTTTAGCGGTCCCGTGCGGCGTTTACGGACTTGTTACACTTGTGAGGAGGAAGCACGAGCTGCTGCTGCTTCCGAGTCGGACAGGTTGTGTCGTGCTGTAGGCAGTGGCTCCTTGACCTTAGAGGGGCGTCCCGAAATCATGGCGGATCAACCTCTTTTATTGCAAGGGTTTCGTGGGCAAATCAATGGACCATGGAAAGCTGCAACCGTCACCCACCGCTATGAAAAACAAAGCGGATACACAACAGAAATCACACTCGAGGCACCAAACAAGGGAAAAGAAAGCAATGAGAACATTGAACATGCTAAAAACAGAAAATCCAAGAGATAATTTTGCTTCTTCTTTTCGTCAACTTCCCCATAATATTGAAGCGGAACAGGCATTGCTTGGAGCAATCCTGATTAATAATAATGCACTCGATCGCGTTTCAGACTTTCTCAAAGCAGAACATTTTTTTGAAAGGCTACATCAAAAGATCTTTGAGATTGTCTTACAAATTATTCAAAATGGTCATCTTGCAAACCCCATTACAATCAAGCCCTATATCCAAATGGAAGAAAAAGTTGGAGATATTACTGTATACCAGTATGTTGTTCGCTTAGCCACAGAGGCAGTCACTATTATTAACGCTGAAGATTATGGACGCGTCATTTACGATCTTTTTATCCGCCGGTCTTTGATTAATCTTGGCAATGAAGTTGCCAATACAGCCTTTGATGCGCCTGTCGAACTTACACCTTCCCAACAAATTGAAACAATTGAAAATCAGTTATTTGAGCTCGCCGAAAAAGGAAAATATGGAGGTGGGTTTGAAAACTTTGATACAGCCATTGCAAAAGCACTTAACATGGCAAGCGCTGCGAAAAAGCGTTCCTCACAGCTTTCAGGGATAGC
>NZ_JBHIRD010000016.1:0-38395 GCF_042196905.1 Bartonella sp. AA89HNZF | reverse complement strand
ATATCCACTAAACCAGCATGAAATAAGGCATTTGGCAAAAGAAGATAAGTTGGAACCTGTGGAACAACAGCTCTAATTTGGAGATTAGACGAAGGATTAATAGGGGCAGAATCCCCAGAAGGTTTTAGTTCAGCAGACGCAGAAGGAGGAGAAACAGTATCCAGAGATGAAGGTGATACCGGAACAGAGGGCGGTAATAGAAGCTCCATGAAATGATTATTAGATAGAATTTTCTAGGCAAGAAACTAAAGTGTAGAAGGCTGCTCGTAGGAAACTTTGTTCTTTAGAGGGGGAACTCAAAAAACTTTTTATTTAGGAAAATAGTGTTGAATTCCCTTCTTCTGATCGTAGGAATAAATCGTTGTTTTAATGATGAGATCAGCTATTTTTTGCCAAATTTTTAAGAAAAATGCTGTTATGGAAGTATGTAGCCTATATAGATGTTATAGGGAGATAGGGGGCGGTCTTAGGGGTGATGTTTTTATTCTTGTATGGGGGTAGCAATGTTAAAATGTCAAAAACATGTTTAAGGTATTTTCTTGTCGAAAGGGTGCAGGAAAGGAAGAGGGAAGATTTAATGATTACGAAGATTTTAGGAGACTTTTGGGGGGAGAGATTAGGGAGATAGGATTTCTGAGAGCTCTAGAGATGCAAGGGGATAAGATTTCTGGAGGATTGTGTGGGCATTTTTTATCAGCGATGATTGCGCTTGTTGGTGTAATTTAATCAGTGATATTGATTATACCACATTCACCATTTTCGCTTCCAAAGGCGAGGTTGTGCCCTGCTTGATCCCAGTTGAGTGCTGAGATAGCGCTTTTCCCATAACCTTTTAGAAGGACTTCTTTTCCATCATGAAAATATGCGGCTAAAATCATTCCATCATTGAAGCCTATTGCTACAATTTCTTTGTTTGGGTGGCATGAAACGGTGCTCACAAGCGCATTTGCTCGTGTGCCTAGTTCTAGAGGTGTTTTTCCCATGGGGCCGTCTTTTGTATGAAAGGGCCAAATAATTGCAGCAGAGGCACCTGAGGTTGCTAGCCATTTTCCTTTGGCGCTCCAAGACCAGCTTTTGACTTTGCTTGGGTAGCCACTCATGCGGAGGTGCTGATTATCAGTCAGACGCCAGCCATGCAAGGCATTTTCTTGCATCGTGGAAATGACATAGCGGTTGTCTGGTGAAAAGGTGACACCACAATGAGCTCCTTTCCATACCAATGTGGTAGGAGATATTTGCGTTGATAACCAATGAAGAGTAACACCATTGTAATGGGCAACGGCAAGTCGTAAACCTTTTGGGGCAAAAGCTAGGCCTTCTACACTGCGTTCATGCGTGAGCTCTTGCTGTTCTTTTCCAACCTGTACAAATGCGAGACGAGAGGAGGAAAAGGCAAAAGCTTTTTGTGGTCCAAAAGCAACGTTGTTTATCCATTTGCGTTCTTTTTGGCTTAACACTTCTGTGTGATCCGCTGCGGTTGTTTGACAGACTTTTCCATCTTCTCCCCCTGTGATGATTGCGGTATTGTCATGGGAAAAATGGCTTGAAATTATTCCTTGGTGAACTTCAACGATTTGTGGGGTTGGGGTTAAAAAAACAATGAAACCTTCTACGGAAACAAAGGCTGGTTTATTGCCTATAAAACCGCAGGAAAGGCAGTAACTTTTGAGATCATAATGGGTAATGTTTGGCATTATTACTTACTCATGCACAATTTTCAAAACCAGTTTTTAACTGTTTGGCATCAAGAGAGCGTCCGATAAAAACAAGACGGCTTTCTCGTTTTTCATCTTCACGCCATGGGCGTTGATGTTGTCCCTCAAGAAGCATATGTATCCCTTGAATGACGTAACGATCATCGTCTCCTTGAAAGGCGATAATGCCTTTAAGACGCAAGATATTAGGCCCCTGTTGCTGCGTAACCTGTTGAATCCAAGAAAAAAACTTTTCTGGTTGCAAAGCGCCTGTTTTTAAACTTACAGAAGTGATGGTAATATCATGAAGGGTGGATACGTTATGATGGTCATGATCGCAATCGGGACCACACACATGGTCGGCGTGTTGGTCTTTATGTTGGTGATCGAGAAAATGAGGCTCATGATCGAGAGTCCGTTGGAGATCAAAAAAACCACGATTAAGGAGTGTCTCAAGAGGAATATCGGCGCGCTGTGTTGTATAGAGTATAGCGCGAGGGTTAATAGCTAGAATGAGAGATTCAGCATGGCTGCGTTCTTGTTGAGTAACAAGATCAATCTTATTTAAAAGAACAATATCTGCGAAAGCAATTTGATCTTCAGCTTCACGATTTGTTTTTAGTTGAGAGGGCAAATGCTTTGCATCAACGACCGCTATGATACTGTCGAGAGCTGTTTTTTCATGGACCGTATCATCCATGAAAAAGGTTTGTGCTACAGGGACGGGATCAGCAAGCCCTGTTGTTTCGATAATAATCGCATCAAATCGATGAGAACGTTGTATGAGACTTTCCAAAATGCGAATGAGATCACCACGTATGGTACAGCAAACACAACCATTATTCATTTCATAAATTTCTTCGTCTGATTCAATGATCAGGTCATTATCAATACCAATTTCACCAAATTCATTGACAATGACGGCATAACGTTTGCCATGATTTTCACTAAGAATGCGGTTGAGAAGTGTGGTTTTTCCTGCGCCAAGATAGCCTGTGAGAACCGTAACAGGAAGTTTGTTGGGCTGTATTTTTTCCATGGAGGGACCTTTTATTGTTCTTTATTGCCATGTGTTTATGTTAAATCGATGGATATCATCAAGTAAATCACGAAGCTGAGACAGAACATGAGAAAAGATTGCTTCACCGGCTTGTGGTGTTGCTTTGCTTGCGTCTCCTGCCGCACCTTGCGTGTTTAGATCATGCATTGTCCAACCAAAGGCATGAGGACCATAAGCGCGTAAATATCGATAATTGGCAATCATATCTGCTTGCTTATTATGAAAATTTTTTGCCTTCTCCATATGAACTTTTTCCGGTGCTAAATAAAGCATGAGAGAGGTTTCGATAAAACCTCCATGGATATCAAGATGTTGTTGAGATGGCTCCATGAGACCTTGTGGTAAACCAAAACGGCTCCAGCTTGTTGCTACAGCGAGCATGGAAAGACGCTTTCGTAATTCGGTGATAACAATGCTCATTAAAGGTGAATTGCCTCCGTGAGCATTGAGAAGAAGAAGACGGTTGATCCCTTTGTGATAACAGTTTTCACCAATCTTTATCCATCGCTTAATCGCATCAGAAAAGGTAAGGGTTTGTGTACCTGTAACATCCATATGTTCTATGGAATAGCCAATCTTTTCAACTGGTAAAAGTGCGATAGGGAATTGCTCTTTTGTTTGTAAAGTGAGAGCTTTTGCAAATGCTTCAGCTATAATCCAGTCGGTTTCAAAGGGAAGGTGCTCTCCGTGATATTCATGTGCACCTAAAGGTAAAAGAGCTAGAAAAGGTGGGTTAGATACCATAAATTAATGCCCAAAAGAGAAGTCAACAGAGATAAAGTGATCAAAGGCTTTAGAGTTATTTTTTAGTCTATATATAAAAGAAATGCAAATATCATATTTTTACATTACAGAGGGATGTTATAAAAATGAGAGCTTTGTTAAAAACAGTGAAGCTTTTATTGAAAAAAGCCAATTCAATTGTTGATGTAATATGAGGTGACTCTTCTCAAGATAGATATCTCTTGTAAGATTTTTTGATATGTATTCTTGTTTTTGACAAGTAAATCTTCGGGCATATTAAATACTTCACATCATGTAATGAAAACTGATTTTTCTATTGTCTATTAAAGTGAAAGTTTTGATAAAGCTGCATATGCTTCTTTCTGCTATGGAGCAAGAATAGTCAAAGTATTTTTGTTGTTATGAGTACTACGATAGAACAGATTTTGGTTTCAATCAGCATTCCTAAATTCTTAAGTTAAGTGTACGTATCTATATTACAAAAGAATAGAAATTGATTGATTTTATTTTGGATAGTGTATTAACAGACTTTAGTGTTCATGAGAAAAAATGAATATAAAGGGAAGAATTCACTAAGATAGAATTTGCTCTCTCAGAGAGCAGTTTATAAGATGATTCAAAAAGAAACACCGTTGGATACAAGAAACACCGTTGGATACATGATAAACAGACGCCATTGTGTTGCACATCGACACGCTTGTTTTAAAGAAACATTTAGTACACCAAAGCCTATTTCACGACGCAGCTTGTGAATGGTATAAGGGTAAAACCTTATAATATAAAATCTATTGTGTTCCACCATCTTTACACTTTAAAAGTAAAAAGGGGCACCATCATTCACTTTGCCAGTTTTCAATACTATGTTAACAGCGCTTGATAGTTAAGATACCTCATAAGTAATATTTTCCTTTCTTCAAGTGTATTTATACACACATCGATCTCGTTTGTGATTTGCAAGTGAAGAAATTTGATTGATTCAATATAAACAGAGTTAAAATATAAGAGAGTTTTATAATCGTTAGCTTTCTCATTCAACAGGCAAAACAATAAATTTATTATTCAATATCAGTTTTATGGCGTTATTTTTTCAATGCGCTACTTAAGTTAGTATTTCAAAAATGTAATTTTTTAGTAATTTTCTCTATCACTTTTCCTTCAAGCATTTGATCAATTCTTTATTATTATTCATTTTGCACAAATTGCAGACAGTTATGTGAATATTACAAAAATTTATTTCAAAGAGAATTATTTTTTACTAATACAGAGTAAATATAATTACTCAAAATATGAATAAGGCTACGCTCTACAATATTGACGAAAAATATGGAATAACTTTTATAAAAATTAATAAAGAAAGTTGTTTTTCAGTATTTTGTGGGATCAACTTATTTTTCATGACTCTCTTTTTATTTAATTTTAGGTAGTTTGTTGGAGATCAAGTATTGCTTATAATGTTTTTGTAAATCTGATAGATTTACTTATTTTATGCGTTTGTTTTGTTAGGTTTGAAAGTCAATATTTTGTTACAATTTATACCTATTTTATAGAAAAATAGTATACTATTTAAAGATTTATTTATTATGATATATTTGTTTTAGATCAAGTTTTTTATTCTCTACCAATTTTATTTTTTAATATTACTGATGAGTGATATAATAAAAATCCATTAAGTGCTATTTATTTTTATTGAAATAATAGACAAGCACTATCATTATATTGAAAGTTTTTAATGTTATAATTCTTTAAAATTAATTACATTTTAAATTATTTATAAAAGCTCTATTATATAATTTTTAAATGAATTTGTTTCGTAATATTTCTTATAATAATAAATTTAACAAATTATTATTATTTTTATCATTTATTGTTTTTTTATCTTTACATGCAATACATAATGTATTATATGTTAATAACAAAATTACATATAATATTTTATTTATGTGTAATTATATAAATGATTAAATATAAGTTTTGGTTTTTATATATGTGAATATTCTTTCATTTTTTCAGTGAAGAAAAAGAGGAGCAAAGAAAGCTATGTTTAAAATATTTAAAAATCGTGTATGTTCATTTACTTTTACACTATTTATTCTTTTTTTTGTACAAACTATAGAGGGAAATGCAAGTTTTGTAAAAAATAAAGTTCAAGAGAGAATGGCAATTACTATTCCTACACTAGAAAAAAATGTAGCTATTAAAGCTGTGGATAGAGTTGTTATTCAAGGCGTTGAGGAACAAGATGTTATTGCTTTAGGGAAAACTGAAAAAGCTGCTGCCTTTTCAGGTTCAGCCTTTTGGGGGGGGATAGGTATTTTATCACTTCTTGCTTCTTTATGTATTGGGGATGTATTAGGTGCTGTTGTATCTCTTTTTGGAATATTCAGTACACTTTAGTAGAAAACTCATCGACAGAGTCGAGGATTTTTTTGTTCACTTTATTATTTATACTATACTAGATAATAAAATTACTACTCTTAATACTAAATGTAGCTTTTATTAACATTATTAAAGTTCAAGATCCTACATTTATGTTTTTTTTACAAATTAGTGTAACCTGATTTTTTTACAGTTTATGGTTATTTTCTAGTAATAAGGATAGTATACTTACTATCTTTATCAGTCTTTTAATATTGTCTACCTTTTTTCATATGAAGATTATTCATCAAAGGTATATTTTATCCTTTTTAAATTTTTTTATCTTTCATAAGGGGATAAAATAAAAAAGTATCCCTGTATTCATGGCTCTCACGCAATAAGAAAAATGAGAAATTATTATTTATCATTTCAAATTTGTTGATGTTAAATCCATAAAAAATATTTTTTATGTATAACAAGTTGTGTTCGTGTATGGACAAAATTATTAAAGAAAAAAAGAGTAAAAATTCTTCTCATGAATTATCTCTAAGGTTCAAGGGCTGTTGTAATATTGGCAAATAAATGATGATGCTGGTTTGTATCTTCATAGAGTAAAGATAGTGATACACAATGAATCTTATGCCATCTCATGGGGTGGTTTATATTGTCGCATTTACAGGACATATTGTGAGAGGGAAGTGGTGATGTGCATCGTTGGAAAATGCTTTTATTAAAATATAAACCTGTATTTGCGATAGAGGTGTATTCTGGGTTATTCTGTTGCTTAAGGGAAGGATACTGTTAAGTAAGGTAATTCAGGAGCATTTATAGCTTAGTGGAAGAAGGGCAATGAAGTAAAAGGTCTTGTTTAGCACGAAGACGTGCAATCCATTGATCTTCACGAATGGCTGTATTATGTACTGTAATGAGTTCGTTTTTTTTAATTGCAGCTGTTACTGTTGCTTTTTCCAAAAGACCACAAGGAATGGCGTGGTGAGCGCGTGCTTCTGCGATGTTCATTATCCAAGCACGATAAGTATAAAGACCGATAAAGTCTAGCTGATCACCTGGATGTAAATCTTTTTTAGCAACAGCACAGACTTCTACTACGGGATGGCTAAGAGGGACCATATCTTTTTTTCCATAAAGCATAATACGTGCGCAGGTAAGGGGAACTTCCATTGCTGTTAAATGATAGGGGCGATGAAAGGTGAAGTAAGGCCCCTGACCAATTTTTAAATCTTCCATACGCTCGCGTAAACGTGGGTGTGCTATTTCTGCAATCACAAAAACACCTGGTGAAACACCTTGACCTATTGAATAATCTACAACACCATATTGCTGTAAAATGCCCCCATCTTGCTTTGGAATAAGCACTTTATTTAAATCTTGTAGCGCTGCTCGTGGTCCATGCATTCCTGGGCAATCGGGGAGAAGGCCGGTGGCATTGGCAATGGCTGCCATTTCAACCATCGTTTTAGAACCATCAATAAATTCAACCAACATGCGTACATTCATATTACGCCGGAATGCTTCTTCTTCGTAAGCATCAGGTGTAGCATCAAAGCGCAGAGGATTATTTTTGCCTTTACCCGCTGCAACAATCTTATGTCCAAGAGCTGAAACAAATTCTATGAGTTCCATACAAGAAGTTGGTTCATCGCCGGCACCAAGTGTATAAATGAGCCCTCGTTTTTCTGCTTCATGTTTGAGATAAGCGCCAATTGTAACATCTGCTTCAACATTCATCATGACAAGATGTTTGTTATTCTCAAGCGCTTTGATACCAATTTCTGCTCCTGCTTCGGGATAGCCTGTTGCATCAATGATAATATCAATTTGTTCATGGCGCAAAACAAGGTCAATATCATCTGTCGCTGCAATCAAACCATTTTCAATGCTTTGCGTGAGAGCATGAGCATTTTCAATTTCACAGACATGTCCATCTTCGCCATAGGCTAGTGTAGCGGCATCAAAAATACGTGATGGTGTCCTCGTGGCTACAGCAGCGACTGTTATACCATCCATATGCGCAATACTTGATAATAAATCTGTCCCCATTTCACCGCAACCAATCAGTCCAATACGGATGGGGGGATGGTTTTCTGCACGTTGTTTCAAATCATGCGCTAAACCTGTTAGGTTCACATTGCTTGCCATTCTTTTTTCCTATTTGAAAACTATTCTGCTAAAGAACTTTTCTCATTCATAAGGTGCATTTGTTTTTAAGACAATTAATCTTTTATTCTTGATGCTCTAATCAATGGATTTTATAAAAGCAAGAGGGGGGCTTTTATCAAATAAAATAGGAATAGCGTTATGCAGCAAAAAATAGCAGTACAAGATATCACCAGTTTTATTGGGAAAGAAGTAGGATTATCGGAGTGGCGTCTTGTTACACAGGATATGATTAATCAGTTTGCATGCGCTACAGATGATCATCAATGGATACACGTTGATGAGGAAAAGGCTAAGCAAACACCGTTTGGTGGCACGATTGCTCATGGTTTTTTAACATTATCGCTTTTGTCTACGCTCGCTTATGAGACTCTTCCTGAGTTGGAAGGGACCACAATGGGGATTAATTATGGTTTCGATAAAGTACGCTTCATGAGTCCTGTGAAAACAGGGGTACGGATACGTGCGCGTTTTGTGTTAGACGACGCAGAAATTCGCCCTTCTGGTCGAGTGGTTTTCCATTATGGGGTTACGGTGGAAATTGAAAAGTTAAAAAAACCAGCTCTTACCGCTCAATGGCTTATCGTTGCTGTTGTGGAAGAAAAACCTTCCAATATCTAGATTATTTGAGTGCTTTATTTTACAAAATTTTTATACAACTCTATTAGAAGTTTCTTCAATGATGATATTGAGAATAATCTATAGGGTAATAGATATGATCGAGCTATCATAGCGTTGATAGCCATAGCAGGTTACTATCTTTCCTAGATCGTTTTGAAGAGGAGCTTTCTAATGAAGATAGTGCATTGCTTCGCGCTTTTATTTATAGCGTTCTTTATGGGATCATACCCATCACGTAAAACAGAACGCTTCAAATGGAATATATTTGCGTTGCCAATTCACAGGCTTATTTTAAAGCAATGTCTCTCAACGCTCGTCACACCCATTCCGCAATGGCGCCTGTGAATAGTATAACGATAAAGCCATTGAGCACCCTCATATCTTTATGCTTGTGAAGAAGAAAACCGGTACGAATATCATATTATATGCTAGTCGCCAATGTTAAAACAGGTCTTGGCGCTGGAGATAATTCATAAGAGGCATGCCTTCCTTTCTTGTATGTTTTTACTCACACGGCTCTTCCCGCTTGTAACGTGCAAGAGAGAGGTTTGGGTTGATTCTATATGGAACAAATTGGGAATGAGAGGATCTTACGGTATTCAGAGTTCTCGTTCAATATGAATAACACCATATTATCATTATAAATTCAATGTGTTATCTACGGTTTGGAGAGGTTGTGGTCAATGTCTTAATTTAAAGAGAGTCTCACATACTATGAGATCTCTTATTTTATCCCCTTTTATATTAAAGCCATTAAAACTATTTTCTTTCATGTTACAAACGGATGGGGAGAGATAAAAACTGTTTAAGAAAAAAGTTCCTAATCTCTTATGAGCGTTTTCGATAGGCAAGGGTTGGTACACTTGGAAAGTGGCTAAGAGGATGATGGTATTGGCATGTGAAATTCTAAGTCTTTTAATGTTTTGTTTTATCAAGTTTTTGTACGATTTTATCAGAAGTCCATTGGGTTGTAATATTGAGCACGATCAAAAGGATGATGACGATGGTCATGATGAAGGTATTGTAGCGTTGGTAGCCATAGCGGATTGCCATATCTCCTAAACCGCCTCCACCAAGATATCCAGCAAGTGAGGTGGCTCCTATAAGAGAAATGACCATGACTGTAAAACCTGTAATCAGGCTAGGGAGAGCTTCAGGAATAAGAACATGTCTGATAATTTGAAGACGACTTGCACCCATCGAGCGGATCGCTTCAATGAGACCGTTTTCAACGGTTTTAAAAGAGAGTTCCGCCATGCGTGCATAAAAAGGGATAGCTGAAATGGTCAGTATAAAAATTACAGCAGGCATTCCTATCCCTCTTCCTACAACGATACGCGTAACGGGAAGAAGATAAAATGCAAGAATGATAAAGGGAATGGCACGAATACTGTCAATGATCATGCTTAAAGGGCGATTGATGAGAGATGAGGAAAAAATCCCTCCGCGTGCTGTTGTGTGAAGAAGAAGACCAAGGGGAAGCCCTATAATAAATGCCATAACAGAAGCACTAAGTGTCATCAATATTGTATCAATAACAGCTTGGGGAAGTTCATGAGACAGAACATTAAACATAGCCTAAGACCTCACAATAGCGTCCTTTTTTCGTTAACCATTGAACAGCTTTTTCTAAAGCTTCTTTATCTTCTCCAGGAAGAGCCAAGAAGAGTCGCCCGATGGTTTCATCTTGAACTGTATCAATGCCACCATGCAAAATACGTGCTTTTAAACCACTCTCATTTTCTAGAAGATGAAGAAAAGGCTGCTGGGCAATTTCACCGGCAATATTAATTTCAATGACAGCTTCTCGTCCGATTGGTTTGAGATTTTTCGCAAATTTTTCAGGAAGTTGCGGGGTTACAAGCTTGAGCATGGCTATGGTTGTATCGTCTTGCGGTGATGTAAAGATGTCTTTCACACGTCCTTCTTCTACAATGTTCCCCTGATTAAGAACAACAACGCGATGCGCTATGGTGCGCACAACTTCCATTTCATGGGTGATGAGCACAATCGTGAGATTGAGGTGTTTGTTAATATCAGCAAGGAGCTCTAGAATAGATTGTGTTGTTTCAGGGTCAAGAGCAGAAGTGGCTTCATCTGATAATAATATTTTAGGATTAGCAGCGAGCGCACGAGCAATGCCAACGCGTTGTTTTTGTCCCCCGGACAATTGTGCCGGATAGCAATATTCTTTCCCAGATAACCCAACCAATTCAATCAGTTCAAGGGCACGTTTGTGGCGTTGTTTTTTACTTACACCACTTAATTTAAGCGGCAATGCAATGTTATCAAGAATATTCTGCGATGAGAGAAGATTGAAATGTTGAAAAATCATCCCAATTCGTTGACGGTAAGGCGCCCATTCTATCTCTGATAGATTAGAAATATCAACATCTTCAAAAAAAATGGACCCTGCATCAATCTTCTCTAACCCATTTAAACAGCGAATAAGTGTTGATTTTCCTGCTCCACTGCGCCCAATAATGCCAAGGATTTCACCAGCATGGATATTTAAAGAGAGATTATTAATCACCGGAACACCAGCCGTTTTGTTAAAACAACGGCTGATGTTTTTTAAGGAGATAAGAGTAGGTTTTTCCATTCACAATTACTCGGATATTTGGCACAGTTATTCAGATATTTGGCACAATTACCAAGATGTTTGGGCGGTATTGCCAAAAATCTCTTTGATTTTTGCACGGATAAGATCGTTGTTGTAAGCGGCAACTAATTTTTTAACCCATGGTTCATCTTTTTCGCTCGTGCGTACAACGATGATATTATCATAAGGATTATTTTTTGCGCTCTCCCATGCAACTACATCTTTTTCGAAGTTTAATCCGGAAACAATAGCCCAGTTTGTGTTTATAATTGCAAGGTCAAAATCGTCAATAGCTCGTCCTAACATACCGGCATCGAGCTCACGAATTTGCAGGTTTTTAGGATTTTCGATAATATCAAGTGGAGATGCAAGAATATTATGAGGATCTTTTAACTTAATGAGACCTAAAGAATTAAGAAGAAGTAAGGCTCTTCCACCATTAGATGGGTCGTTCGGAATACCAACATGTGCACCATCACGAAGATCTTTTAAGTCTTTTATTTTGTGTGAGTAAACACCGATTGGAGCAATAAATGTATAGCCGACAATTGAAAGTTTATAGCCACGTTGTTTCATTTGTTCATTAAGATAAGGGGCGTGCTGAAAAGCATTCGCATCGATCTCTCCTGCGTTAACAGCATCATTAGGCAAAGCGTAATCAGAAAAATAAACGAGTTCAATATCTAAACCGGCTTTTTTAGCCTGTTCAGCAGCAGTTTTCCAAATAATAGCATCCCGCCCTTCCATAATACCAAGTTTGATTTTTGATTTGTCTGCGGCCATGGAAAAAGCAGTAGACAAAAAAAGTGCAAAGAGAGAGAGGAATAATCCTATAATCCGACTACGAGAAAAAATTTTTAATGTCATATGCTTTTAACTTTCTTTTTCGAGAAATTTTTTGAGGGAAGTTTCAATATACTCTGTATCTTTTTAGGCAGATTTAAAGTTATACAAGCTTTAGAGAATATTCAATCACTTTTATTTTTAAAAGAGTATTATTTTTCCTTCTATTTTAGTTGTTTTGGGGGCTGATCATCATTCATTCTCAGAAAATCTCTGAAATTTAGGCAATCAATTCTTTTATTGCAATCATTTGTTGAGGGAACCAATGCCCCTTTAAAAACTTCTGTAAGGGACAATTGGTTGAAGAACCGGACGATCAGATGATGCTTTAGCCGTAAATTCATGAAGAACATACTGCGCAATCAAGATCAAAAGGCCGTGTTCGTGTAGGCGATAAAGAGAAATTTTGTTGCAATGTTGTGGTTTTTTGGGGGGGGAATAAAGGTTGCTGATCATTGGATTTAAACGCGGCAAATTTTTGCAAAGGCGAATTTTTGCCCTTCATATGTTTTAGAGAGGAAGAAAAATAATGTTAAGAAAGAAATTTTTATCAACAATGATGACTTTATGGGCTTTAGGAGCGTCAGGGGTGGCTGTGACTGCTTTTCACGCACAAGCTGGAACCATTACAGGAACAGTTGCTCGTGTTGCATCAGGTCAGGTATCTTTACGCACAGGCCCTGCGACAGCTTATAAAGTTATCGCAATGGTTCCAATGGGAGCAAAAGTGCAAATTTATGGCTGCCTATCCAATAAAGCTTGGTGTTCTCTTGGTTATCATGGAAAAATTGGTTGGGCATCTGCACGTTACGTCAATGTTAACAATGTTCCTACCATTGCTTTTAAAAAGATGCCAGCAAAATCAAAATCCATGGTAAAATCACCAAAAGAAAAAGTGAAACAGGTTGTTTCTGATTTTAAAGCTCTTCCGGCGATTCAAAAAACACGGAAAAATATGCAAAAACTATACAGAACAGATATGATTATCGATTCTACAGGTGTTAAAAAAAGGGATGAACGAACAATTTTAAATCCGTCGCAAAAAGCACAAGGCGTTTCTGTAAAGCACGTGAGTGCTTATAATCCCTCCTTTCCTGATAATGTCAATTACAAAAATTTTGAACGTAATGAAACACGTTACCGTGTCGTGACCTATCCTGCTCGATAAGGGTAAAGTTAATTTTACAACCGGAATGACAAAAAGGATCAGCAGTATGAAGCAAACAATGCTTATGCTGCTGCTCTTGCTGTTTCGTAAAGCGGCATTAAGGTGGATATTAGTGCAAGCTCCTTCAAAAGTGCGATTGTGTTCAGATCGGTGCAGGGAAAGAGCTTCATTCTTTAAGGCAGAGAGAGCTAAGAATATTCAGGGTGGAATTTGCCAGTGCTTTGAAATAATAACCTTTTAAGATGGTGTTAGAGGGAAGCTGTTAAAAAAGCCGGACTTTTTAACAGACCGGCTTTGTATAAGGTTCCTTGTCCTGTCGGACAGGAAGATGATTAATTTATCGACTTTGGCTTGATCAAATTACGAGAAATGAGCAGTTCAGCAATTTGAACGGCATTCAATGCTGCTCCTTTTCTTAAATTATCGGCAACAACCCAGAAAGCTAAACCATTTTCAACGGTGATATCTTCACGAATACGGCTAATAAAGGTGTTATCTTCTCCCGTACATTCATAAGGGGTGGTATAGCCACCATCTTCGTGTTTATCGATAAGCTGACAGCCGGGTGCATCGCGTAGGAGCGCTTGTGCTTCAGATGCGCTTAGTGGTTTTTCAAATTCAACATGGACAGCTTCGGCATGACCGATAAAGACAGGAACCCGAACAGCAGTGGCTGTTAATTTAATTTTCGGATCGAGAATTTTTTTTGTTTCCACGGTCATTTTCCATTCTTCTTTTGTATAACCATCTTCCATGAAAACATCGATATGAGGAATGACATTAAAGGCAATGCGTTTAGTGAATTTTTTTGATGTAATTGGATCTGCAACAAAAACTGCACGTGATTGTTCGAAAAGTTCGTCCATTCCTTCTTTACCAGCTCCAGAAACAGACTGATATGTAGAGACAACAACACGTTTAATGATTGCAGCATCATGGAGAGGTTTTAAAGCTAAGACCAGTTGAATTGTTGAACAATTAGGATTTGCTATAATATTACGCTTAGAAAAGGCATTTATAGCTTCGCCATTGACTTCAGGGACTATCAACGGAACATTGGTATCATAGCGCCACGTGGAGGAATTATCGATGACGACACAGCCGGTAGCAGCGATTTTAGGGGCGTATTCTTTGGAAATGCTCCCTCCTGCAGACATAAGACAAAAATCTGTGTCTGAAAAATCGTAAGTATCCAGTGCTTTTACTTTTAAAGTTTTATCTCCATAAGAAACTTCTTGTCCTAATGAGCGTCGTGATGCGAGAGGGACAATTTCATGCGCAGGAAAACCACGCTCTTCTAAAATTGTAAGCATTTCACGACCAACATTGCCGGTTGCGCCAACAATTGCAACTTTAAAACTCATTTTCTATACTCCTCATGTCTCTCCACGTTTATTCCCCGTGCTATACTCAGGAGAGAGTGAGTTGGTCAAGGAACATCGTTAAATTATATTTTTGATTTTCAACAACTCAATTTTGTGCACACCAATCATCATCGTTAGCACAATAAATTGTTTTATTTCAAATGATACGTCTCTTTTAATCTTTCAGAATTGAAAAAATTGAATATTTTACGCTAAACTATTACCTCTTTAGAGAGCACTTTAATTAAGTGAATTCCTTATCTTCTGTCAATGTTTACCTTCATACTTTTGAATTTTTTAAAGATGGTATTACGTATCGCGTTGGTTGAATCTTTTAATACTTTATTTGTTAATTGTTGAATTATTTGATTTTCTCCCTATGCCTTTAAAAGCGAAACTTCCTATTACAGTCTGTAAACAGCTAGATTCTAGCGGCTTCCCATTTTTCACTTAAACTAAAGGCTCAACAAGCAGGCCTAAAAATATTTCAAAAGATATTGGGTATCTAAAAAACATTTGAATGTTTCAAGGAGGTATGCGTGCTTCATATCCTCATACCTTAAATGATAGAATTCATAGCACAACAGAATAAACTTAAGTATTCATATATATAAATTCTTATGAAATTTATACATATATTTTTCGTATCTATTTTTTACTTTATATTTCTTATTTTTACTTTAATAATATTATGATATAAAATATCATTATTTGGAGTATGATGGTATAAGATCTTTAAGCTTTCTCGATATATTTAAGTGTTTTTTAGTGTGTGGGAATATTCTTAGGCTTGTTTGGCAAGCCTTTTTTAAGTGACTTATATGAGTGGAAAGCCAGCCGTTGAACACTCCCATATTTATGTTTAATAAAAGAGCAAGTTAGCACCATCATCCATTTTTCCAGCACCCAATGTCGTTACAGCTCTTGGTATATGAGACTTTTCAATAAGAGGTAAGCCTTTTTGTACATTTTTACTCACACGCCAACTTTGCTTGTAATGTGCAAACAAGAGATTTTGATTGATTCAATATAGAACACGTTTGAAATGAAAGAATTTTACGATATTCGGAACACTTATTCAATATCAATAACGTTAGATTATCATTATAAATCAATGCACTATTTCTAAGTTAAACTCGTTAGAATTCGGATTATTTACAAATCAGATTAGATTAAGCATTTTCATTCTCATGCAGTGTGGGGAGACAGTCACAATTCTTGTCAATATTATTAAGGACTTTGATTATCTTTGCAATGAACTTATGAAAATAAGGGGTTATTTTTTTCATCAGAAATCAACTGCAAAATTGCTCTTTGTTTTTTGCGGGTCAGTATTCTGAAATTTTTCAAAAGTAAATATTCTGCTTTGCTTGCTATTCTGTCATCACAATGATAGAGGTTCTCTTCTTTTTTTGCGCCATCAGCATAAAAGAAGGAAACGGGAACATCTAATATATGAGCAATTTCCTGTAAACGTCTTGCACTTACGCGATTTAAGCCTTTTTCATACTTTTGGATTTGTTGGAATGTTACGCCTAAATGACTTCCTAATTGTTTTTGAGAAAACCCCATGACGTTTCTTCTGAAGCGAATTTTTTTGCCTAAAGAAATATCGTAAAAATGTAGATTTTTGGCTTTCACTTGATGTCCCCACCGGTTGCGAGCGCCCTCGCATTAGTATTCCGGGGTCTGGAAGTGCTGAAACCGAGTCAGCCCCTTGCTTTTAGTGCTGAAAGCACTTGGACATAACAAGAGCCCCCGGAAATTCCGGGATATCCGCAAAAGCGGGCTAATCTTTATGCTCGGTTTCGGGCTTCCAGGCCCTATTGATCGTCGCGTATACGACCAAAAACACAAGCCTCCTTCATAAGGCAATTACTTTCAATCGTCAATTGAAATTACAACAGTGTTTCTTGTTTGTTGTTTCAAGTTTTCACGTAATTAATGCGTATATTATACATAAAAATATTGCTTGAGATACTTTAGATACTTGTAAAAATTGTAAAGCGAAATTAAAGGGTGATGGCAAGGTAATGGGGAGATTTTCTCCTTTACGATTTTATGTTTTTTTCCCCAAAATTAGGTTGCTTCTCCGTTTCAAAGATTACGCAAACAGATAAATATTCTTGTCCCGATATGGTATACATAAGATGATATAACTTGTCGTTTTTATTCATCTTAAATCGAGGTATCTCAAATATGTTGTTCGTAAATAGTATAAATTAAAGTCCATGAAATATAACAATCTTTATGTTTAATATAATAAATTTCATTTACCTGAGTTGGTTAAAAATGTTATTATAATTCTTGCTTTTAAGAAGTTCATAAGAGCCATTTTTATTCAGATGCTTGTGTGGTGCAAGCGAATGGTTTTGATTGCTTCAGTATGAACAGGCTGGAATGAGAGAATCTGATGATATTTTTGGCTTTTGTTACAAGGTGTAAAGCGATATAAATATCTTCATTGTAAAACTCTTTTTTCAGAATTCGTCAATACTTGAGATATCATATTGATAGAGACTTGATAACAGTGGGCTTGTAGAGGGAAATTGCATGAGGATTTTTTATTTTTTATGCGTTATTTCTTCATTGTTTTGCAAAGGGCGCGCTTCTGAGGCAAGCATAATGGGAACGCCATCACGAATAGGGTAGGCAAGTTTGGCTTTGAGAGAAATGAGCTCTTGTGTTTTTCGGTTGAAAGAGAGAGTACCTTTCGTCATTGGGCAGACGAGCAATTCGAGCATTTTTGGATCTGTGGTCATTTTTTTCATGTTTGGACATTCATTAGTTTAAGCGGTAATCTGTTCCTGTTTGTTTCATGAGCGAGCGTTCTGTTAATGCAAGAAGAGTTTGGGCACGGCTTTCGATATCTGGAGCTTCAAGGAGAGCTTGTTTTTCTGCTGGTGTAAAGGGGATAAGAGCTGAAAAAGCATTAACCAATATAGGTGTAGGGGCTTCTATGATGCTGCTCCAATTATATTCCATTTCATGGATGGTTAGATATTTTTCTACAACGTCGAGTAAGTTCTCTCGGTTAATGCTTTCTTCAATATCAAATTCTTGCAAGTCTTTTATGTTTGATTGGATGAGAGCTGTTCGATAGGATTTTGTGTTTTTCAATTCTTGTTCTAAAGTGAAGCGGCAAACACCTTGTAAGATAATGAACAGTTGTCCGTTTCCTGTTTCACTGTAGTTTGTAATACGCCCTATACAGCCTGTTTTATAAAGTTGTGTAGAGAAGCGATCTGTATCCGATGAAAGTGGTTGAATAATGCCCAATAGACGATCAGTTACCATAACATTTTCAATCATTTCAAGTGATTCTGGTTCAAAAATGTTAAGTGATAAAAAACCACCGGGTAGTAAGAGTGCACCTTCTAAAGGAAAAAGAGCAATTTGCTTTGGAAGATCATTTTCGCAATTGTAAGAGATATTACCAGCTTTCATGAGTATTTTGTCACCTTTGTTCGGTAGTTTTATTCTGTAAATAGTCGCTATTTATGACACTATTGAGAAAGCAGAAAACCTACTTCTTGTGCATTAAAACCATACTTATAAAATATTTGAAGTCCTTATTCTCAAAAAGAATATGAAACCCTATCTTTAAGGTTGAACTGTGCGCGAAAGAATATTGCTTGCGATCTTTTTAGTGTGTGACGTTTTGCATGATTTTCAAGAGGTATTTTTGTTTATAGCTTTTGATTTTTGTCTTAAATTTCCTAAAATGTGTTCCTTGCAATTTTTGTAAGGTTCAAAAGGACACTATTATAAATCTTTTGAAGCAGCTTATGCAAGTTTTAAAATGAGAGTATTTTCATCACTTTACTAATGACAGTGTGATAAAGATAGGCTATAGGTTTAAATATGCTGGAAAGAGCGTTATCGTTTCTTTCATTCTTTTGCGGGAGAGTGCAGATTGCAAATTTTCGCATTGCCGCCGAAGGGGAAATAGCCCATAATCTCTCAGGCTTTAAGGACCGTAAAAGGAAGAAGGCAGATCTGGAAAGTCGGGAGAACCCGCGCCGAAGGTGTAAGCGGAAAATTTTTTCGCGAGTCTCTCAGGTTGATGACAGAGGGGGCAGAGACGACCATATTCTGTGGGCGTTAGCGCAGCTTTGGAGTTATTATGGGCACAGCACAAGAAACATCTTTTTTAAAAACACTTCCTTTATATGATTTGCATGAAAAAGCAGGAGCAAAATTTGGTGCTTTTGCGGGCTGGAACATGCCTTTAACTTATCCTCTTGGCGTTTTAAAAGAGCATCTTCATACGCGTGCACATGCAGGACTTTTTGATATTTCACATATGAAATTGATTGCGGTTGAAGGGGCACAAGCCGTGGAATTTTTGTCCTATGCTTTTCCCATTGATGCAGCAGCTTTAAAGATTGGACACTCACGGTATAATTATTTGCTTAATGAGCAGGCTGGTATTCTTGATGACCTTATCATTACCCGTTTGGAAGAGGGCCGTTTTATGTTGGTCGCCAATGCTGGGAATGCACAGGCTGATTTTGTAGAATTAGAAAAGCGTGCGGTTGATTTTGAATGTCAAGTGATTGCCCTTGAAAGGGTATTGCTTGCGCTTCAAGGTCCTGAAGCGGCAGCTGTTCTTGCTGATGCGGATTTGCCAGGGAATGAATTGTTCTTTATGCAAGGATTCGAACCACAACAGGATTGGTTTATAACGCGTTCTGGTTATACGGGAGAGGATGGTTTTGAAATTGCTTTGCCTATAGGGCATGCGCATATGTTAGCTGAAAAATTGCTGAGTGATTCTCGTGTTGAGTGGATTGGACTTGCAGCACGCGATAGCTTGCGGTTGGAAGCGGGGCTGTGTTTGCATGGAAATGATATTACCCCTGATACGACACCTATTGATGCGGCTCTAACATGGGCTGTTCCTAAAAGTGTTCGAGAAAAAGCACAATTTTATGGTGCGAAGGCTTTTCTTGAAGCACTGCAAAAAGGACCTGCTCGTTGTCGAGTTGGATTAAAACCGCAAACGCGTCAACCTATTCGTGCCGGTGCGCTGCTTTTTGATGATCAAGATAATGAGATTGGCGTTGTAACATCAGGTGGTTTTGGTCCTTCTTTTGATGGTCCTGTTGCGATGGGTTACGTTCCTGTTGATTTTAAAATTGAAGGGACACAAGTCTTTACAGAACTGCGAGGCAAAAAGATTGCACTATCAGTTCATTCTCTTCCCTTTGTTGAACAACGTTATTTTAAAGGATGATTTTTTATGTCTAAAACTTATTTTACACATGACCATGAATGGCTTAGCGTTGAAGGGCAAGTGGTGACTGTTGGGGTTACGCATTATGCGCAAGAGCAATTAGGGGATTTGGTTTTTGTTGATTTACCACAAAGTGGAACAAAACTTTCCAAAGGAGAGGCGGCAGCTGTTGTGGAATCAGTGAAGGCGGCTTCAGATGTTTATGCTCCTCTTGATGGTGAAGTGGTCGAAATAAATGAAGCCTTGGCTGATAATCCTGAACTGGTAAACCAGAAACCCGAAACAGAAGGTTGGTTATGGAAAATGACATTGCAGGATGAGACACAACTGGAGGGGTTGTTAGATAAAGATGCTTATAAGGCTTTGATTGGATGAGTACCATGATCGAGCGTTCTTTTTCTTCTCGACATATTGGGCTGCGTCCTGATGAAACACAAAAAATGCTTGATGTTTTAGAGCTTGATTGTGTTGATACACTCATTTCTCAAGCTGTTCCACACTCTATCCATTTGGGACGTTCATTGAATCTTCCAGAGGCTGCTAGTGAAGGACAAGCCTTAGAAGAACTCTCCAAGATGATGGAGCGTAACCATGTGCACAAAAGTTTTATTGGGCAAGGATATCATGGAACTTATGTGCCTCCGGTTATTTTACGAAATCTGTTTGAAAATCCTGCTTGGTATACTGCTTATACGCCTTATCAAGCAGAAATTAGCCAGGGTCGTTTAGAGCTTTTGTTTTATTTTCAGACATTGGTTAGTGAACTAACAGGTTTGCCTGTTTCTGCTGCTTCCCTTCTTGATGAAGCAACTGCTTTAGCTGAAGCCAATGCCCTTGCTTTTCGCTTTTTCCGTGAGAAAAAAACAAAAATTTCTCTTCAGAGTCTTTTACATCCTCAAACTTTGAGTGTTGCGCAAACGCGTGCTGAAACACAAGGGATTCAGATTAGCCAAAATGGAGAAATTGATTCTGATACAGCGGCAATTGTTTTATCTTGGCCAGATACAAAAGGTTCTTTTCATGATTACAGTGAGATCATAAAAGAGGCAAAGGAAAAGGGAGCTTTAGTTATCGTTGTAGCTGATCCTTTAGCGCTTACCCTTCAGGAGCCACCGGCTCAATGGGGGGCTGATATTGTTGTTGGCTCTATGCAGCGTTATGGCGTTCCGATGGGATTTGGTGGTCCACATGCTGGTTACCTTGCCGTGAGTGATGCATTAACGCGTCTTATTCCAGGGCGTATTGTTGGTCAATCCGTGGATACCAAAGGACGCGTTGGTTTTCGTTTGGCTTTGCAAACACGTGAACAACATATTCGGCGCGATAAAGCGACGTCAAATATTTGTACAGCGCAGGCTTTGTTGGCTAATATGGCAACCGCTTATGCTGTTTGGCATGGGCCAAAAGGCTTACAAGAAATTGCGCAGCGAATTCATCATTTAACATGTCGTTTTGTTGCTGGTTTAGAAGCAGCAGGGGTTCATGTTGAAGGGAAAAGCTTTTTTGATTGTGTGAGTATTTCTGTTAAGGGAAAAGCGCGAGAGATTGCGCATCAAGCCAAAATAGGTGGGCGCCTTATTCGTGTTCTCGATGATGACACTATTGCAATCAATTTTGATGAATTATCGACAGAAGAAGATGCTGGTGCTTTAGCGCAGCTTTTTGGGGCACAATTAGGCGATAAGGCTTCTCCTCGACTCTTTGGAAAAAAACGGGAGGCTGCTTTTCTTTCTCAGCCTTTTTTTCATGCGGTTCATTCAGAGACAGATATGATGCGCTTTTTGCGTCGTTTAGCGGATAAGGATTTGGCGCTGGATCGCGCTATGATCCCTCTTGGTTCTTGTACAATGAAGCTTAATGCCGCGGCTGAATTAATGCCTGTAAGTTGGGCTAGTATGGCCAATATACACCCCTTTGTTTCACAAGAGGATGCAGCGGGATATTTGGAGATGATCAACCAGTTAAATGCGTGGTTGTGCGAAATTACAGGATTTGCGCAAGTTTCTTTTCAGCCAAATTCTGGTGCTCAAGGTGAATATGCTGGGCTTTTGGCTATCCGACGATATTACCAATCACGGGGAGAACATCAACGTACAGTTTGTCTTATTCCTGCATCTGCGCATGGTACCAATCCAGCCTCGGCCCATATGGCAGGGATGGAAGTCGTTGTGGTAAAATGTTTAAGCGATGGTGATGTTGATGTAGACGATCTCAAGATGAAAGCGCAATTGCATAAAGATAAATTGGCTGCTCTTATGATTACTTATCCTTCAACCCATGGTGTTTACGAGGAAAGCATTAAGGAAATTTGTTCTATTATTCATGAAAATGGCGGACAAGTTTATTTTGATGGTGCTAATCTCAATGCCCTTGTGGGTCTTGCTCGTCCTGCGGATATTGGCGCTGATGTTTGTCATATGAATCTTCATAAAACATTTGCCATTCCCCACGGGGGGGGTGGTCCTGGTATGGGACCAATTGGTGTTGCAAAGCATCTCAAACCATTCGTACCAGGTCATGAACAGGATGGGACAACACATGCGGTTTCGGCTGCTCCTTATGGAAGTGCGTCTATCCTTGCGATTACATGGATGTATATTCGAATGATGGGGGCTGATGGCTTAAAATATGCAACACAAATAGCCATTTTAAATGCCAATTATATTGCTGCACGTCTTTCACCAGTTTATTCCATTCTTTATCGGGGCAAGCATGGGCGTGTTGCGCATGAATGTATTGTGGATACACGCGTGTTGAAAGAGCAGTATGGGGTGAGTGTTGATGATATTGCAAAACGTCTCATTGATTATGGATTCCATGCGCCCACGATGTCGTTTCCTGTTCCGGGAACTTTGATGATTGAGCCAACGGAATCAGAACCAAAAGCAGAGATTGATCGTTTTTGTGATGCTTTACTCTCTATTGCTGAAGAGGCTAAGAAAGTTGGTAGCGGGGTTTGGCCAAAAGACAATAATCCATTGGTGAATGCCCCCCATACAGTGGTAGATACTTTAGATGATGCTTGGGCACGACCCTATTCGCGACAAGAAGCTGCTTTTCCCAACAGTTTTCTTGATCCAGCCAATAAATATTGGCCTCCTGTATCGCGTATTGATAATGTTGCGGGAGACAGAATGCTTATTTGCTCGTGTCCGCCATTGGGAAATACCTATTAAACGAAAAATATATATTTAATTGGTTTATTTGCATGAACAAAAAAAGCCCACACATTTTGTGTGGGTTTTATGCTTATTGGTTCTGTTGCTATGGCGTTATTTGTCTGTTTTCTAGAATTTTGCATTGTTTTTTATAACATGAGCAAAATCGAAAAAGTTGACAAAAAAGCTGTGTTTTGTCGGCAATAGGTATGCTCTCCTTTGCCTTCTACCGTATGACATGGTTTTAGTGACTAGGCCATCGGTCTAGCCAGCTAATCATGTAAACGAGAGCGAAACCTATGAGGATAGGTCACGTCTGTTGCATGTGTTGTGATATACTACTCGTCACTAGGGTGACGACGACCGGTTGTAGAAAGAATAAAATCAATTTTAGTGTTTTTGATGATAAAGACACGCGAAACTCTGTTGTTGCATCTTTTCGAGTCAAAAATTGTCTAAATATTTCTCTTTAATCTGCTTTTTATAAATATGACGCAAAAATATATAAGAACATCTGTTAGAATGAGCAAACGCAAAGCCAAATGTATTATGGGTATTTTTTACAAGGTGTCTTATAAAAAGCCGGCACATCTTTCCACTTCATTGCAAGTCAGTTTGTGACTTTACGGCGCTGTTTTCCTAAGAGCTCGTGTGATTTAGCTGTTTCCTGTAAATCAACATCCAAACTTAACGCAGCGAAATTTTTTGAGCCAGAGATTGAGAAAAAAGAGCTTTATGAGTAGTTCCTGCTGTCTGTCTGATGAGGGCGGGGGATTGCGTATTTCTGTTGACGTAACCTTTGAAACTGGAAGACAATCTTATTTTGGAAAATGTAAAGCCGTAAGGTGAAAATCAATCCTCAGTTTGTCATCTCCTCTTAATTCAGTTTTGCGGCTTTCAAAAGCATTTAAAGCAATGTTTTTTAATAATGGGGATTACACATTGCTCCATACTTTTATTTATTGTGTTTTTTAGTGGGGGAATGACCTTCATGTAAAACAGAACGCTCCAAAAAGAATATACTTGGGTTGTTAATTCACATGTTTGTTTTAAAGAGACATTTCGCTCCTAATCCCATTTCGCGACGGCGCTTGTGAATGGTGTAAGGGTAAATCTATTGATCCCCCAATCTTTACACTTCATAACGGAATAAGCCGGCACTATCATACATTTTGCCAGCGCCTAATGTTATAGCTCTTGGCACTATGGTTCATAAGAGGCATTATTCTTTTCTTAAATCATTTTTATCTACACATAATCCAGTTTGTGGTATGCAAGCGAATGATTTTAATTGGGAAATTAATTTTAAAAAATTTGTAGTAGATTCTTTTTTGTCAATTTATGGGGAAAGGTTAAGTTTTTGTATTTTAGATGAAAGCTACTTCCATAAAATAGTCCATCAACTTGTCTGTTTTGAGATTTCTGTGAATGTACGGTATCTGTGACCATTCTGTGTGGTTGATTGTTGTAAAATCTTTTGTAAAAGCCCCTCAATTTTCTAAAATGATGATTTTTATCAATTTATTTCTTTATGGCTAAAGAGTTTTTATGTGTAAATGTATTTATAGCGTGGTCCAAGAGATGTTAGAATTTCATTGGGAAGGGTATCGGCATCTATAGATACTTTTTCAAGTGTTTGATGGGGACCAATGAGTTCTACCCAGTCACCAGTTTGAGGTTTTTGTTCAAGATCGGTCGTATCTACAATAATGGAATCCATAGAAACCCGCCCAACCATGGGAAGTTTGTGCCCGTTGAAATAAACAGTTCCTTTATTCGAAAGAGCACGGAGCCAGCCGTCTGCGTAGCCTATAGAAATGGTTGCAAGAGTGCTTGGTCTGTTGGTTATAAAGCTTTCTGCATAACCAACAGGTGTATCTACATCAACAACACGGTTTTGAATGACTTGGGCTTCAAGTTTTAAAACAGGTTTCAAAGGTGATGGGTGTTTTCCCCGCGGATCAACTCCGTAAAGTGCAATGCCTGGACGAACAAGATCAAAATAAAAATCTGATCCTAGAAAGATACCTCCAGAATTGGCAAAGGAAGCTCTACAGGTTGGTAGTTGCGCAAGGGCAGTTTTGAAAGAAGTTAATTGGGCATAATTTGATGGGTGGGTATCATCTTCTCCGTTAGCAAGATGACTGAGAATATATTTTATGTCTGCTTTTTCGAAAATTGTAGGGTGTTTGATGAGCTTTTGTAATTCTTTTTGATCAAGTCCTAATCGGTTCATATGGGTATCGATTTGAACAATTGCTGGAAATTTTTTATCTTTTTTTTGACAAATTTTTTGCCAATTTTCAATGGCATTCCAAGAGTTCAAAACCGGAACAATACCAGACTGTGCGACAAACTCTTCTGCTAAGTGTGGAAGTCCATTCAGAATGGCAATCATGACATTTGATGGTAAAATGCTTTTTAATTGGAGTGCTTCTCTGATTTGTGCGACAAAAAAAGTGCGACAACCAGCTTGATAAAGGGCAGGAGCAATTTTGTGAATGCCTAATCCATAAGCATTTGCTTTTACAACTGCTGAACATTCTGTTGGGGCTACACGTTTGGCTAAAGTGATATAATTGGCAACAATGGCACTGACATCAATGGTTGCGACAGCTGCATAGAGTGATGTATTTATTTCATCATTAACGGAATTTTTCATTTTAAAATCTTATCTGTATTCCTGAAATACGCAGTTTTCTTTGGTTATTTTATAGAGGTTGCTTATGAGAGATGAAAGATACTGTTTGCTACGGTCAAAATCATAAGAAGCCTATACTGCCATTAAAGTCGTTTTTTATGTAAAATGCTACTCTGGATATAAGAGATACTTTAGTTTTATTTGTGTTGTTATCAACATGGTGTTTTCTGATAATTTGTGAAGCATAGATTTTTATTTTTTTTATTTATTTTTAATTGAGGCTTCTTAAAAAAGAAAGCATAGTTTATTGTATTGTATCATTTTGAAGAGTGCAATGTTAGACTATTGTTGCTGGTATGATTGTTTTGATTAAATATTGCATTGGCTGCTTATTTAGAGAAGGTAAAATGATTAAATTAACCACGTTAAATCAATGCATTACAAGTTTTTACCATAAAGGGGAAGATCACTCATCTGTGTAATTTTGGATGTCATCTTATGCATTTAAAGTTACTTTTGTTAAATGGGAAAGAGTGTATAAACACTTTCTGATACATCAATAGCTGTTGATTTGGACATTATTTCTTTTCAAGATGAAGTGGGAATACGATATTTGCTTTTTATCGTTTGATTGGTTTTTAGTGAAATCAATTTATCGATCATAGAAGGTGTTCGACTCATTTATTTATGGAAAGGGCAGTGTAAAAAGGTCAGTAAAGAAAACAATGGATGTAATGCCGAAAACTTTGTTGTGGAGTCGTGCGTTTATCGTTCAATCCACAGATGTTTTTTCTCTCTTAATTTTAAGGTTTTCGGTTATAAATTTTGCAAAGAGAATAAAGTGTTGTAGCGGTACACTGTATACTATGCATTATGTGTTAAAGTGGAAAAGAGTACCGTGATTGCTTAACACTCGATGTTTTTGTTTCTCTTTGAATATGATTTGTATTCACATTTTTTTCATTCGATTAATTTTGACATAAAAGTGTTAATCTTAAGGCTTTTGGTTTAAGAAAATTGTTGGCAGATGATTATACAAGGATTATATCACGTCAGGGATTCGAAATTTAATAGTCAATAAAGATATGGGGAAGAGTATGAATACGTCTGCTACCAATGTTCCGTCAAACATCAGCAGCGTTGCAAATTTTCCGATTCCTGCGAATGTATTCGCTCTTACTGTCCAAGAGGTTTTTCACTATACAGATCGATTATTTAAATTTCGCCTGAATCGTCCGGAAAGTTTTCGTTTTCGTTCAGGTGAATTTGTTATGATCGGTTTGCCAAATGCAGAAAAGCCAATTTATCGTGCTTATTCGATTGCAAGTCCTTTTTGGGATGAACAGCTTGAGTTTTTTTCGATAAAAGTTCCAGGAGGGCCATTAACCGAGCATCTCCAAAAAATTAAAATTGGTGATACAGTTCTCATGCGTAAAAAATCTACAGGAACGTTGGTTCTTGATGCTCTTATTCCTGGAAAACGTCTTTATCTTCTTTCAACTGGGACGGGGATTGCTCCTTTTGCAAGCCTTATTCGTGATCCTGACACTTATGAAAAATTTTCAGAAGTTGTCCTTATTCAAACAACGCGCGAAAAGAATGAGTTAATTTATGCAAAAGATCTTGTTTCCTCTTTGCAACAAGATCCACTCATTGGAGAGTATGCACAACAGTTGAGATTTTATCCTATGACGACTCGTGAACCTTCTGAGCATATGGGCCGTATTACGACTGTTATGGAAAGTGGAGATTTTTTTGAAACAACAGGCCTTCCTAAAATTCATCCTGATGAAGATCGGGTGATGATTTGTGGTTCCATGGCAATGTTAAAAGATTGCGCAAGGATGTGTGAAGGTTTTGGTCTTGTTGAAGGGGCTAACAATGCCCCTGCTACTTATGTTGTAGAGCGCGCTTTTGTGGAGTAATGAGTGGGAAAATTGGTGCTTTATCTTCTTTCAAACCGGTACGGGGGTTTTCCTTTTGCAAGCTTTATTCGTGATCCTGACATTTATGAAAAATTTGCAGAAGTTGTTCTTATTTAAATAACGCGAGAAAAGAATGGATTAATTTGTGCAAAAGATCTTGTTTCCTCTTTGCAACAAGATCCACTCATTGGAGAGTATGCACAACAGTTGAGATTTTATCCTATGACGACTCGTGAACCTTCTGAGCATATGGGCCGTATTACGACTGTTATGGAAAGTGGAGATTTTTTTGAAATAACTGATCTTCCTAAAATTCACCCTGATGAAGATCGGGTGATGATTTGTGGTTCGATGGCAATGTTAAAAGATTGCGCAAGGATGTGTGAAGGTTTTAGTCTTGTTGAAGGGGCTAACAATGCTCCCGCTACTTATGTTGTAGAGCGCGCTTTTTTCGATAGAGAGGAGAGTTGTGTTGCAGTATGCGCTAATGCAGTAATCGAATCCCAATCACTTATTGCGATGAGCGGTTGGGGTGCTATCCAAGAACCACCAACGCAGAAGACATTGGGTAGTTGGAGCCATTGTATTGCACTTTTTTGTGTAATACCGCCTGTTGGGCAAAACCGGATATCAGAGAAGGGAGATGCTAAAGCTTCGATGAATGAAATACCTCCAGCAGCTTCAGCTGGGAAAAATTTAAGATATGAATAGCCTTTGTTTAATGCTTGCATGAGTTCACTTGGGGTCATTGCAGCGGGAAGAAGGGGAATTTCACTATTTTTTGCACAATTGATTAATTCATTGGATAATCCGGGGCTTACAATAAACTTTGCGCCTGCTTGTTCGGCTTGCTCGTAGTGTATCGTGTTGAGAACTGTTCCGGCCCCAACGATTGCTTCAGGGACTTCTTGGGTAATTTTCTGAATTGCTTTGAGGGCATTTGGTGTTCGCAAGGTGATCTCAATTGTTTTTAATCCGCCTTTGACAAGAGCGCGTGCTAAGGGTACAGCACTTTGTAGATTGTCAATGAGCAAAACAGGTATAACAGTTTGTCCTTGGAGATATAATAAAAGCTTTTCTCTTTTTTGGCACATGATATTTTTTCTTCTTGGAGATGATATTATTTGTATCGTTTGATTAAGCACAATATGTTAAAGAGTACATGAATAAATCTTGAAATTGAATGAAACGCGCGTTATGGCAAAACACATGGAAAAGAATTTTAAAGTTGCTGCACTTTATTGCTTTGCAGATTTGAAGCATTATCGTCAATTACAAAAACCTTTGCAGGATTTATGTCAAGCAAAGGATATCAAAGGAACCCTCCTTTTAGCACAAGAGGGAATTAATGGAACTGTTGCTGGTTCTTGTGCTGCGATTGAGGCATTGGTGGATTTTATTGTGGCGGAGCCAGCGTTTCAAACGCCGGAGATTAAATATTCATGGGCATCAAAGATGCCTTTTCATCGTATGAAAGTGCGGTTGAAAAAAGAGATTGTGACAATGGGGGTTGAAGGTGTTGATCCGCTAAAAGTTGTTGGTACTTACGTCGATCCTGAAGATTGGAATGCTCTTATTCAAGATGAAGAGACAATTTTGATTGATACACGGAATGACTATGAATATGCGATTGGGAGTTTTCAAGGAGCGATTGATCCGCAGATTAAAACATTTCGCGAATTTCCTGAATGGGTGCGTAAACATGAGGCTGATTTAAAAAAGAAAAAGAAAATTGCCATGTTTTGTACAGGTGGTATTCGGTGTGAAAAATCAACAGCTTATGTTCGTGATCTTGGTTATGAGCAAGTCTACCATTTAAAAGGTGGCATTTTAAAATATTTAGAAAAAATTCCAAAAGAAAAAAGTTTATGGTGGGGTGAGTGCTTTGTTTTTGATGAGCGTGTTTCTGTTCAACATGGTCTTGAAGAATGTGGACGCGAATTATGTCGCGCATGTCGTTCTCCTCTCAATACTGAAAGCAAGTTATCGCCTCATTATGAAGAAGGTGTTTCCTGTGACGCTTGTTATAACACACGCAGTGAAGCTGATAGAGAACGCTTTCGTGAGCGCCATAGGCAATTCCAATTGTTGAAGTTGCGGGCAATTGATTCTCATCAAGGGACATAACGATATCGTCGTGTAGGGATTTAAATTCTAGCTTTTTTCTCTTAAATTTAAGAGAGAAGCGTTTTTAATATTGGTAGAAAAGTTTTATAAGACCGGATGTTGTTCGGTCTTTTTTTTACGTTAATTTGTTGATTTACAAATAATGATTATAGATCGTTTGCTCTTCTTGATTTTATAGGAGTGAGTTCTCCAATATTGTTCATTTTAAAATAAAAAAGCTGTTTCCCAACAGCGCAGAGGAGTGGGATCTATAGTTTTAAGAGAAGAGTGTGTGAATGAATAAGATATGATTCACGAGAGAAGATAAAAGAGCAGCAGCAAAGTTAAGAGAAATAGAATGATAATAGGAGCTTATGATTTTAGAATTTCATATAGTACATTGATTTATAAATGATAATTTAGTTAAATTTGAATAAAAGAGTTCAATATTGTGAACTTTATTGCTTTCAGATTAGATGAGAACGAATCGCGTAAAACTCATTCACTTGTACGTTGCAAATGGGAGCAACGTGTGGACAAAAATCATTTTAGATAAGGTGTTATGAAACATTTCAATGGAGGAGTTTCTGCAATATTGGAAGTTGGCAGATAAAACGGGGACGTTAGTTATGTCACTTCATAAACATAAAGATGGTGATATGCCGTTGATCTATATCATATGAGCTATATTATACGGGGAATTCTTCATGATATTTTGCTTAAGCGATGTTGTGAAATAGATGTAGAAGCAGGGATGTTTTTAAGATGTAGATGAGAAAGATAATGGCGTTTTGTGGGGAGATATCATGTTTTTTAAAGATGATGGTGCTTTAGTCGATCCCCGCCCTGTTTTCCATGTTACTAGTCCTTGCATTTGAGGGGATATATTAAGGGGGAATTTTACTCTTTTTTTCAATTGTTTTTTATTCATATATTGTTTTCTGCTTGTGATGCGCAAGAGAATGATTTTTCTTGATTCATTATTAAGGGAGGGAAATGAGAGAATTTTATGATGGGATTTTTGTTTAAGAGCAAAATAATAAATTATCGTTATAAATTAATGTGTTGAGTAATTTATTTTGTGTTATTTTCTGCTGCAGATATTAGGAGATAGAATAGGGTAAAGAAACGAGGGGCTTTTAAAGCAAGATAGTGCTTGATGTCGTACGGATGGTGTAAGGGGGGAATCCCATGAAAGCAGAGGGATGGTTTTGTCTGTTAGAGGAGGAGAGTGTTGTTTTTTCGCATCATTTTATCTTTAAGAATTAAAAAATGTTTAAAATTAAAAAAATGATTGAAATGAGAAAGGATTCGTTTTATAGGATGCCTTGCCCAAAGTCGCACGTGCCTGTGGGTGTCCGCTGGTTCTCAAATGGTGAGATTAACCGGTACGGTACCTGGAACTAACCGCTCCAGTCATTCTTACAGCCAATTGCAAGAATGAGGACATCTTGAAGCAACGACGGTGCGGGCCTTTCTGGTGTCTTCCAGTTTTTAAATACTGGGATAACTATAGAGGCACACCTCATTGCCTTCAGTGCGGAAGTGGTTTTCTCAACTCCAATCAAAAAGGCAGATAAAATAGAATAACGCGGCTTCGCGCTGTTCTTTCGCTGCATGCAATGCTAATTTCTGATTTTTTGTAATCAGAATGGGGATAGTTGTTGTGTGTTTTTTGTCCTTTAGCTTTTGGCAGTTTTGGCTGTCTAAGCGTAGAGTGAGGAAGCTTTTCCTCAAGGAGAATTGCAGATGGCAACACAACGTATTCGCGATTTTCTTGCAACACATCGTTCTGAAGGTCCATGCTTAATTGTTGACCTTGATGTTGTTCGTGACAACTATTTAAATTTTGAAAAAGCTCTACCACAGTCTCGTATTTTTTACGCAATAAAGGCGAATCCAGCTCCTGAAATCTTGCGTTTGCTGAGTTCTTTAGGATCTTCTTTTGATGCGGCTTCTGTTGCAGAAATTGAAATGGCTTTAAAAGCAGGGGCAACGCCAGAGCGTATTTCTTTTGGAAATACGATTAAAAAAGAGCGTGATATTGCGCGAGCATATGCATTGGGTGTTTCACTTTATGCAGTTGATTGTGTTGAAGAAGTGGAAAAAATTGCGCGTGTTGCTCCAGGAGTGCGTGTTTTTTGCCGTGTTCTTACCGATGGAAAAGGTGCAGAGTGGCCATTGTCACGCAAATTCGGTTGTGTCCCTGCTATGGCGGTTGATGTGCTAAGACGGGCACACCAATTAGGTTTGCAAGCTTATGGTGTTTCTTTTCATGTTGGGTCGCAGCAGGTTGATTTGAGTGCGTGGGATCGTGCTTTATCAGATGCTGCTACAGTATTTAAGCGTTTGGAACAAGAAGGTATATCACTGAAATTGGTGAATATGGGAGGCGGTTTTCCAACCCGTTATTTGAAAGATGTTCCTACAGAGCAAGCTTATGGTACCGCTGTTTTTGATTCATTGAAAAAGCATTTTGGTAATCGTATCCCTGAGACGATTATTGAGCCAGGGCGTGCAATGGTTGGCAATGCTGGTGTTATTCGCACAGAAGTTGTTTTGATATCTAAAAAAGCTGACAATGATAATGTACGATGGGTTTATCTTGATATTGGGAAATTTAATGGCCTTGCTGAGACTATGGATGAGGCTATTCGTTATCCCATTGAGACACCTCATGATGATAAGGTGATGGAGCCTTGTATTTTGGCTGGACCAACATGCGATTCGGCAGATGTGCTTTACGAAAAAACACCTTATCCACTTCCTCTATCTCTAACGATAGGAGATGAGATATTGATTCATGGAACTGGTGCTTACACAACAACTTATGCATCTGTTGCTTTTAATGGTTTTGAGCCTTTACGATCATATGTGATCTGACGTTTCTTTTTGACGATAGGGTTATTAGACTTTTGCGATGCTTGTCATTACGCTATAAGAGGGCGGTTATAGAGATGAACATGATTAATTTTCGAACAAAAAATGGGGCATGTTTTACACTTTTATTGGAGCAAGAAGCCGATAAGCCTTATCGAGAAATTTTGCTTGATTCAACGATGGGGTATGGACGTAAACGTAAATCATCAGAGACTTTACGGCGTGGTCGGCTAGCTGCTCAAGGGCTTTCTTTTGTGGTTAAAAATGCTCTGGGAGAGCTTGTGGGAAGTGTACGTCTTTGGCATGTTTCTTTTTTTAAAGAAAAAAATGAAACACAACATGCTTTACTCTTGGGACCTTTGGCTGTTGCCGCTGAATGTGCTGGTATGGGAATAGGATCAATTTTAGTCCGCCATGCAATTGAAACAGCAAAAAAATTGGGATATGGCGCTATTTTATTGGTAGGGGATTTTGAATTTTATCAACGTTTTGGCTTTTCAAATCGCTTAACAGAAAATTTGGCAATGCCTGGTCCTTACGAAAAACATCGGTTTCAAGCGTTGGAACTGATACCAAACTATCTTGCTGGGTGTTATGGCACTTTGGCTCCTAGTGGAGCACGAGCCGTTACAAGTCGTTTTCAGCATCATAAAGTGGCTTGAAGACTGTATTTATTGCGTTTGCAACAGTGCTGGCATTGAGGTGGGCATACTGTTTTGATTAGTATCAAAATGTTGATGCGGTACAAATTTTGGGGGTCGTTGCATTGCAATTGTGTTATAAAGCCTTTTCTTTATGTGACAGGTTTCTTATTTTTAATAATTTCAGTTAAGTGACTAGGAATATATTAAAAGCGCATTTTTTTTGAAATAGCGTCATATTTTACACGATTAAAGGAAACAGATTTTTGAGTGGTTTTGTATTCTTTTAAAGCCGGCATCATCATACAATTTTTCAGTTCTCAATATCGTTGGTCAATCTTGCATTGAAACGATTCGGTATTTTACTCTTTTTAAAACCGTTTTTATCTCTCTGCTTTTTGTGCGCAAAGGAATGGTTTTGATTGATTCATCATGAACAGGTTTTGAATAGGAAACTCTCACAATATTCAGATTGCTCATTATAATAGATAACATCATAAATTATGATTATAAATCAATGTCATGACTACGAGAGCTTTTCGTTTATACCACTGAATTTTTCACATCAGAAATGATTATTTGCCTATCGGGAAGAGAATCTTAGAAGCCTTTCTAAAGTATTTGGAGGTGGATTCAATAGCGACGAATGTGCATTTTTGAGAGGTTAAACAAGTGTCTAGACGTTTACTATTGAAGATGTGAGGGAATTTCTGTCATTAACAGTTATGGAGCCACCATGGTAAGAGTAGGGCATAGAAGGGGATCATTTATTGATCAATTTTATTCAAAAAGAGAGATATTTTAAGAAATTTTATACAATTTTAGTGGCTATCGAAAGAGAAGAGGCTTTAAGAAAGAAAAATACGCGGCAGTAGAATCAAAACTGTAAGTATTAGCTTCTTTAAAAGGGCGTAAAAAATAAAATTACATGTTTAAAAGCTGCTTTTTTGAAAAAACTCTCCATTACTTTTTTGCTATCAAGACAACTTGTTTTGCAATTGGCATGAGAGGATCAAATACAAAATGATTTTTTCATGTAAAATTTTGCATTCAGAAACAACAAAACGTTATCCTGTACATTGTAAGGAAAATGGATACATGAGAAAAAATCACAAGAATCTCTTTTATAAATGACCTCAAAAAGGAGGGCTCCCATGGGGGAGAAAGGAAAAGGGAAGGGTGATGTGAATATTCTCGTAAGCATCACAAGAGTGAAGCATAAAGAATCGTACAGGATCGTTTTTGTGAGGGGAGTAGCGTAAAGCGGGATTGACGGATAGAGTAGAGATTTAATGATAAGCACACATATTCTTTTAATCTTTTGTGCCCTATGGTGATAAATCAAAAATCTGATAGAAATAGCTGCTTTATCTTTATAGTGTGGAGCATGTTAGGTAAGCTCTTTGTTTATTATCATCTAAAACAATTTTTATATGCGAGACGTTATTTTAAAAGTGCGTAAAGAGCTCGCATTGAAAAGAATTTTTATCAGAAGAATCATTTAGAATCACATGTTAATTTATATTGTCTCTTGAGAAGAGATAAAGTGAAAAAATCGAGGAAAGTGATAAAAATCAAAAATATTCTTCAATTTTAATGAATCTTAGTGTCTTGGTGGTGAATCCATGAGGGATGGTATTTTTTTGAGAAACATGGTCATAAATGCTAAAACACCAAAGATAATGGTTATGATAAAGAAAATATCACTAAAAGCCATAATCATTGCTTGTATGCGTGCTATATTAAACAATTGAGAAAGAGCAAGAGTGTAGGAATCAAAGGTTTCTGTTTTGAATAATAAAATAAGCTTTGAAAGCATTTCAGTTGCTTGTCTGTTTGCGTGGTTAAGTGTTTCGGCTATTCGTTCATAATGAAAGTCTGTGCGTTTTGTCATAAGAGTGCTGATAATGGCAAGTCCCACAGCACCACCTAGATTCCGTGTGAGATTAAAGAGTCCAGAAGCATTTTGCATTCGTTCTGGTGGAAGTGTTCCCAAGGCAATATTATTGATAGGAACCATACATAACATTACAGAAGCACCACGGAAAACTTGCGGCCAAAAAAGCTGCCAAAAATCCCACTTATCTGTGATAGCGCTAGCCATCCAAGTGCCTATTGCAAAACCAAAAAGTCCTATTGCCATCATTAAACGTGCATCTATTCGTGCTGAAAGGAATCCTGCAAGGGGAGCAGTTAATAACATGACGAATCCTGAAAGAAACAATGTTTCTCCAATCATCAGGGCATCATAATGGCGGATTTGGCTTAAATAGACAGGATAAAGGTACGTGAGTCCATAAAGACCTATTCCCAAAGAAAAGGAAAAAATGGATGCAGCTGAAAAATTAAAATTAGAAAAAGTAGAGAGATCTACAATGGGTTCTTTTGCTGTAAAAGCACGCCAGAAGAATAAGGCTGCAGCAAGAATCATGATAATAAATAAATTCCGAACCAGCTCATCATTCAGCCAATCATGACGTGCGCCCTCTTCTAGTACATACTCTAAAGTTCCTAGAAAAACAGCCATAGAAATGAGCCCCAACCAGTCAAATTTAGCCATGAGAGATGGATTTGCTTTATCAAAATCAATCAACTTCCAAGCGAGAATTGAAATAATAATCCCAAAAGGCACATTAATGAGAAAAAGCCAGTGCCATGATAAGATATGACAGAGATAACCTCCGACCGTTGGACCAATAGTGGGGGCTAATGTTGCGACTAGTCCAACAATAGGGGTAACAATTGGGCGTTTGGAAGGAGGAAAAAGAACATAAGAGGCGACAAAAACACTTGGGATAATTCCTCCACCAATAAAACCTTGCAATGCACGGTAGATAATCATCTCTCCAATAGATGTTGCTGTTGCACAAAGAACAGAAGTAATCGTAAACCCGATCGCTGATATGGTGAAGAAAACACGTGTTGAAAGCAATCGTCCTAAGAATCCAGAAAGGGGCAACATGATGACTTCAGCGATGAGATAGGAGGTTTGAACCCATGAAATTTCTTCAGAGCTCGCAGAAAGACCAGCTTGAACTTCGGCTAAAGAGGAGGCAACGATTTGTATATCCAAAATGGCCATGAACATGCCAAAGGCCATAACTATAAAAATCACAATGCTACGGATTTCTATACGCTCTTGAGACTGTATGGGCTTTGGTATTGAAGATGTCATAATAATGAGGTCATTTGCTTGTTATTATAAGAGACTTTTATCTTGTGGTTTTGTACGTGTATCAACTTCTACTGAAACACTCATTCCTGCTCGGATATGTCCGGTCTTTAAGACTTCTTCTGGAATAGAAATACGTACAGGAATGCGTTGGACAATCTTTGTAAAGTTACCGGTAGCGTTTTGTGGAGGAAGAAGAGAAAAAACAGCACCTGTTGCCGGTGAAATAGAAAGCACTGTTCCTGTAAAGATCTCCTTTTTGAAGGCATCAACAGAAATATAAGCCTTTTGTCCCGCATGAATATTTTGCAACTGTGTTTCTTTATAGTTTGCTTCAATATAAAGTGCATGGATGGGGACTAACGCTGCAAGACGTTGGCCATTTACAACAAAATCTCCCGTTTTTGCTGTTAAATTTCCTATGATTCCATCAAATGGCGCGCGTATAATAGTTGAATCAAGATCACGTTGTGCTTTTTCACGTGTGAGCTCTAAACTCTTTGTTTGGCTTTCTGTTTCACTTCGTTGTGCTTCTAGCACTTGGATATTGGCGCGTGCTGCAGCGATTTGTGCATCTGCACGGTTAACATTTGCGATAGCTTGTTCATAAGCTGATTTGGCATCATCAACATCAGATTGAGGGGCATAACGATTGGCTTTCAGTTCTGTTACACGTTTTAAGGTGAGTTGTGCATTGGTTGCTATGGCTGAAGCGGCTGCTTTTTGCGCTTTTGCATCATCTAAAGCACTATGAGCGGCTGTGATTTGTGCATCAATGCGTAGAAGTGTTTTTTTCTGTGTGTCAAGATGCGCTTCTGTTTGATCCAAGGCTATTTGATAATCACCATCGTCTAAGTAAAATAAAACATCGTCCTTTTTTACAACTTGGTTGGCTTTAATGGCAATTTTTTCAATATATCCATTTAATTTAGTCGCAATAGCGGCTATATCTCCTTGCACATAGGCATCTTCAGTAGATAACATATAACGCCATTGCGTTATCCATTTGTAGCTAAACCAAAGCACAAAAAGTGCAAAGACAATAAGAAGGGCTTTGATTACTTTTTTTTGTTTCGTTTTATCGAGATTTTTTGTTGAAAAAATTGTCTCAGATACGGACATGATTTATACTTCCAATATTTATGTTCCAACGAGTATAATAAGTCTATCACTACAGGGTAGGGTGATATACATGCAAGAGCGATAAGAGCTTTTCAAACAAAGGCGATCCCTGGTACATAATGCTAAATATATAAACTTGCAAGTTAGAGATCTTGTTTTCAAGTTAGCGGTCTTATTTTATTGCGCATTTTTTACAAAGACCTCGTACTTCTAGGGTGCTTTTATGTGCTTGGAAGTCAACAGCTTGAACCATCTGTTTTAAACTCGTTACAATCGTTTGATTTTGTATTTCGTTGACTGTGCCACAGTTTTCGCAAATTATAAACGTTGTAAGTTCATGTTGACAGTTTTCAGGGTGTAAACAGACCACAAAGGCATTTACACTTTCAAGACGATGAATACACTTTAACTGTACGAGTTTTTCTAACGCACGATAAACTTGGAGAGGTGCACGAAAACCTTCTTCGCGTAAGTGATTGAGAATCGCATAAGCACTTAAAGGCCCTTTTGCATTTTTTAAAGTGTTTAAAACCAATGTTTGGTTACGCGTCAGTTTAGATGACATTGACACCTTCCTTTTGCTCTTAAGGGAAAGCATAAAGCGTGTAGGCCGTTTATGCAATGGTGATTATAGAATAGGCCCTTTAACATGATACGCGTCGTGATATATAAGAAGAGTTGTAACTGTTGTGAGAGAAGGGAGACTTTGGGATCTGGAAGCCGCCGTGAACATACAATATACTGATTTATAATGATAATTCATTGTTTTGTGTGTTGAATGAGAATCCCGAATATCGTAAGATTGTCTCATTTCAAATCTGTTTATCTTGAATCAATCAAAACCATTCGCTTGCACGTCACAAGCGAAGCTGGCGTGTGGGT